>JBJSXO010000342.1:0-4875 GCA_046086425.1 Actinomycetota bacterium
GAGGACGAAGCTCGGGAAGAACGGCGGCACCGTGTTGGGGAACACGACCTCGGCGACCACGCCCTCGGGGTTCTGCTCCTCGTCGCGCAGGTCCCAGTCCCAGTTCCGGACTCGGCGCTTGGTGTCCTTGAGGTCCTTGTACGGGTTCTTGTACTTCTCCCGCCACGCATCGAACTGGTCGCGGTACTGCGGGTCGAGGAACTCGCGGTACTGCTCGTGGCTCCCGCCGGCGTGGGTGTCGGCGGAGATGACGAGGTAGCGGTCGTCGGGCTTCATGCGGTGCGCTCCTTGGCAGGGGTGGAGGTCGTGGGGCCGCCGGCCATGGCGGCGGGACGGCGGAGATCGGCGACGAGGCGTTCGAGCCCCGACGACAACGCGTCGAGGTCGTGGTCGGTCCAGCCGGCGAGGGAGCCGGCCATCATGCGGTCGTTGGCCCGCAGGAAGCGCCGCAGCGCGTCGCGGCCTTCGGGTGTGGCGGTCACGACCGACACCCGGCGGTCGCCGGGGAGGGCCGCCCGGCTCACGTAGCCCCAGGCCTCGAGGGCCTTGACGTGGCGGGTGAGCGCGTTGGGCGCCAACAGGGAGCGCTCGGCCAGGCGGGAGAGGTCGATGGGGCCTGCTTCGAGCACGACGCCCAGGACCCGCAGCGAACCGGAGCCCAGGGCCACGCCCGAGCGGTCGGCGATCGTCGCGTTGAGCCGCGGGCTGCCCACCACGCGGTGCAGCGCCCCGATGGCCTCGTTGAGGCGACGACGGCTCCCGGCTCCGGCCACGCCGGCACGATATCACTTCACATGGTGAAGTGATATCGCACGCAGGTACAGGCACGACCTGGCCGATGCGCATGGTGCCGCGTAGCGTCGGGGCATGTCGTCCCGCCGGGAACGCCGGTCGCGTCGGCGATCCCGGCGCAGCGTCGCGGTCGTGGCGGCTGCCGTCGTGGTGATCGTCGCCGGGGCGGTCGGGCTGTACGTCGTGCGCTCGTCGGGCGCCGAGGAGCAGGCCGCGACCCCGGCGGCCCCGGCCCCGACCACCGCACCGACCGTCGTCACTACGCCGCCGACGACCGTGCCACCGTTCGTGGGCTGGGTGAACCCGGCCTCCGCGTTCGCGTCGTACCCGGGCGCCACCGTGGCGGGCCTGCTCACGTTCCGGGGCAACCCCACCCGCACCTGGCACGGCCTCGGCCCGGTGCCCGGCGTGCCCCGGGTGCTCTGGCGCACCCCGGGCGAGCGGATGTGCTCGCTGTCGAAGGAGTTCGACCAGGAGACCAACTGGTGCGGCACCGGGTGGACCGGGCAGCCCGCAGTCTTCGAGCGCGACGGCCGCACCTGGGTGGTGTTCGGGGGCTACGACCGTGCCGTGCACTTCGTCGACGCTGCGACCGGGGAGGACATCCTCCCGCCGTTCCCGACCGGGGACATCATCAAGGGATCCGTGACCATCGACCCCGACGGGTTCCCGCTCGTCTACACGGGCTCGCGCGACAACTACCTGCGGGTGCTGGCGTTCGACGGCGGGGAGGTGCGCGAGCTGTGGCGGCTCAGCGCGAACGCGGTGTCGCCCGTGCTGTGGAACGACGACTGGGACGGCAGCCCGCTGGTGCTCGGCGACTATCTGTTCGAAGGGGGTGAGAACAGCCAGATCCACGTGGTGCGGCTCAACCGCGCCTACGGGGGCGACGGGCGGGTGGCGGTGAACCCGAGCCTGGCGTTCCACGCGCCGGGCTGGGACGACGAGCTGCTGCGTGCGGTCGGCTCCGAGGTGTCGATCGAGAACTCGGTGGGGATCTCGGGTGACCGGCTCTACTTCGGCAACTCGGGCGGCCTCATCCAGGGATGGGACATCAGCGCGCTGCGCACCGGCACCGGTGAGCCCCAGCGGGTGTTCCGGTTCTGGACCGGCGACGACACCGACGGCACGATCGCCGTCGACGAGATGGGGATGCTCTACGTCGGCGCGGAGTGGGAGCGCCACAACGACCGCTCGAAGGAGGTCGGGCAGATGATGAAGCTCGACCCGAGCCGGCCCGACCAGCCGCTCGTGTGGTCCCAGCGCGACGACGGTCTGGGCAAGGCCGGCGTGTACTCGAGCGCCGCGGTGGTCGGCGACCTCGTGATCTTCACCACCTACAGCGGCCGGGCCGTCGGGCTCGACCGGGCGACCGGTGCGATCCGCTGGGAGAAGCGGCTCCCCGCACCGCTCATGGGGTCACCGGTCGTGGTGGACGGCGTGTGGATCCAGGGCGACTGCAGCGGCACGCTGCGGGCGTTCGACGTGCGCAACACCGCCGTGGACCCCCCCGAGCTGTGGCGGGTCCAGCTGGGTGGCTGCCTCGAGTCCACGCCGGCGGTGTGGAAGGGACGGATCTACGTGGGGACGCGGGCCGGCTTCGTGATGGCGGTGGGCGACGGATGACGGGCCGGCCCGGCCCGGAGGTCTCCCGCTAGCGTTGGCGGCGCCGCGCAGCGAAGGATGGCCATGGCGAAATCCTCCAAGACCCCGAGCACCTCGATCCCCGATGACGTCGACGCCCTGCGGGCCGAGGTCGAGCGCCTCCGGGCCCTGGTCGGGCCCGACGAGGCGGCCTACCAGCGGCTCCGGGTCGACCTGTGGTCGGCGCGCGACGCGGCGTTCGGCGCCGAGATGGCCGCCGGCGAGCTGCGCGGCCAGGTGAAGATCCTCGAGGGCCGGCTGGCCCGGGCCGAGCGCAACGCGAAGTGGTTCAAGGCGCGGCTCAAGGCGCCGCTGCGCCACCTGAAGGGCATCGTGCGCGGCGCCTGACGCCGCCGGACCCTCCATGGCGCGGTACTCGATCCTCACCCCCGTCTACGACCCGCCCGAGGACGTGCTGCGCGCGTGCCTCGACTCGGTCGCGGCCCAGGGCTTCGCCGACTGGGAGCACTGCCTCGTCGACGACGCGTCGACCGCACCGCACGTAGCCCGGGTGCTGGAGGAGTACGCGACGCGCGACCGCCGGTTCCGGGTGCTGCGCCGCCCGGCCAACGGCGGGATCATCGCTGCCTCCCAGGACGCGCTCGGCCTGGCGACCGGCGAGTTCGTGGTGCTGCTCGACCACGACGACCTCCTCACGCCCGACGCGCTCGAGCAGGTCGATCTGGTCGCGAGCACCGACCCCACCCTCGACTACTGCTACTCCGACGAGGACTACCTCACCCCCGAGGGTGATCTCGTGAACCCCTTCTACAAGCCGGACTGGTCGCCCGAGCGGTTCCGGTCGCAGATGTACACCGGCCATCTCTCGGTCGCGCGCCGCTCGCTCGTGGAGGAGGTCGGCGGGTTCCGGCCGGGCTACGACGGCTCGCAGGACTACGACCTCGTGCTCCGGGTGACGGAGCGGGCGCGTTCGATCCGCCACATCCCCAAGGTCCTCTACCACTGGCGCATCCTGCCGGCGTCGGTCGCGCACAACGCCGACGCGAAGCCCTGGGCCTACGAAGCGGGGCGTCGTGCGCTGGAGGACCACTGCGCCCGCACCGGGCGGCGGGCCACCGTGACCGACGGCGCCGTCCCCGGCGTGTACCGCGTCCAGCGCGTGCTCGACCACGAGCCGCTCGTGAGCGTGGTGATCCCGACCCGGGGCTCGCGGGCGCGGGTGTGGGGGGTGGAACGCTGCTTCGTCGTGGAGGCGGTGCGGTCCCTCGTCGAGCGGGCCCGGTACCAGAACCTGGAGATCGTCTGCGTGGTCGACCGCCCGACGCCGCCGGAGGTGATCGCCGAGCTGGAGCGCCTCGCGGGTGACCGGCTCGTGCTCGTGTGGTACGACCGGCCGTTCAACTTCTCCGAGAAGATGAACCTGGGTGTCGCGCACGCGACCGGTGAGCTCCTCCTCCTGCTCAACGACGACGTGGAGGTCGAGAGCCCCGACTTCGTCGAGACCATGGTCGGGCTGCTCCAGGAGGACGACGTCGCGATGGTGGGAGCCAAGCTCCTCTTCGGCGACGGCCGGCTCCAGCACGCAGGCCACGTGTACAACGGCGACCCGTACCACGCGTACTTCGGGTACCCGGCCGACCACCTCGGGGCGTCGTCGGTGCTCGCGTGCCAGCGGGAGACCTCGGGGGTCACCGCGGCCTGCGCGCTCGTGAAGCTGTCGGTGTGGGACGAGGTCGGCGGGATGACCCCCGAGCTCGCCGGCAACTTCAACGACGTGGACTTCTCCCTGAAGATCCGGTCCCGCGGCTACCGCATCCTGTGGACGCCCTTTGCGGTGCTGTACCACTTCGAGTCGATGACCCGTGACCCGTTCGTGAGCCCGGAGGAGCTCCGGGTGATCCGGGACCGGTGGGCCACCCCGCTGCGCAACGACCCGTACTACAACCCGAACCTCGAGCCGCTGCGCGACGACTGGATGGAGCGTCCCCTGCGCTGAGGCGGCGGAAGCGGGCCCGGTCGGCCGAGATCGGTACGCTGACGGTCGTGGGGGAAGGGGATCGGGACGAGACGGCGGGCTCGCACGCGCTCGCCCACATGTCGGAGTGGCTCGAGCTCTTCTACGACCTCGTCTTCGTCGCCGCGATCCTCATCTTCAGCACGGCGGTCTCGCACCACAGCGATCTGCCTCACGTGCTGCGGGTCGTCGCCGTCTTCGTGGCGCTGTGGTGGGTCTGGTTCTCCACGACCCTGTCGATGAACCGCTTCCCGCGCGAGGACACCGCCCACCGGATGCTCCTCCTCGCCCAGATGCTCGTGATCGCGTTCGTCGCGCTCGAGGTCAACGGCGGCGTCCGACGCGACGAGGATTACCTCGCGCTCACCTTCGGGGTGCTCGTGCTCCTGCTCGCGGCGATGTACTGGCGTGCCGCCCGGGACCCCGGTCCCTACCGACGCTTCGCGCAACGGATGGCCGGCCTG
>JBJSXO010000343.1:0-5726 GCA_046086425.1 Actinomycetota bacterium
AACCGGAGGGAATCCAGCGTCGGCTGGTAGGTGTCGACGTCGATGTGCACGTAGCGGTACGTGACGTCCGGGCCCGTCTCGAAGCACTCCGGGATCCATCCAGGGTGGAAGGTGATCTCGGGGAACTCGGCGAGGGCGGCCCGGACGGCGTCGAGTGAGGCCGAGAACATGCCGGCGTGGCGGGGTCGGAAGCCCTCGATCCGGTCCTCGACGTAGTCCTCGGGGCCGAGGTCGCTCAACCCGGCGAACGAGTCGAAGAGGTGAAACCCCTCGCCCCGGAAGCCCGGGTCGTCGAGCTGGCGCCACTTGCACGCCAGCAGGGCCGACTCCCCCCGGTAGACGCCGACCTCGGCCATGGCTCCGGGGGCCTCCCGGACGAAGTCGAGGAGGGAGACGAGGTGGAACAGGCGGGCGGCAGGCCCACCGGCGAGGTCGCACGGGACCGGGGCGCCGGTGGCCTCGAGGGCATGGTCGACCAGCCGGCCGAAGGTGGGCTCGAGCTGCCAGCGGCGGACCGACTTGGGGATGGTCGCCTCGCCGGCGAGCCCGGCGGCGGTGGTCGGCCGCACGGTCGCCGAGGGTCGCGAGCGGCGCCGGAACCGGCTCAAACGGCGCATCGGCGGAGCGTAGCCGACCGATGGGGTGCCTCCGTGACGACCGTCACTCCGTCGGTGATCGCCGTCACACTGGCCCCAAACGCCGACGCTGCGGTGTTACCTTTCTCATGTCAACGAAAGGGCAGGGATCGCGGCGCATTCGCCCGTGTTCCCGACACGCCCGGCACGCCGGCGGCACGCCGGCAGAACACAGGAGCGGGGAAACATGGTTAGCAACCTCATCAGCAAGTTCCAGGCGGCAATGGGTACCCGGTTCGCCGGAGAGCGTGGAGCGGGCATCGCGGAGTACGCGCTGCTCGTGGCCCTCATCGCGGTGGTCGCCCTCGGCGGCATCCAGCTCTTCGGGAACGGCGTCTCCGACTTCTTCGGCGGCCTGCCGGCGCAGCTCGGCTTCTAGTCGCCCGGAAGACAACCTCCAATGCCGCGGGCCTTTGGCGCCCGCGCCCGAGTCGAGCATGGTGGACAGTTCCCGTCCACCATGCTCGATGAGCGTGGAGCGTCCATCGTCGAGTTCGCATTGATCGTCCCGATCTTCCTCATGATCCTGATGGGGTTGGTCCAGTTCGGTCGTGCCTACAACGTCCAGATCAGCCTGACCGGTGCGGCCCGTGAAGGGGCGCGTGACCTGGCTCTGGGCAAGACCGACGCCGTCGTCCAGACCTCGACGCTGAACGCCGCGCCGGGAGTCTGCGGGAGCGGCTGCACCGTGACCTTCGACCGACGCTGCCCGAACACCGCCGGCGCGAAGCTCACGGTCAGCAAGTCGGTGAACTTCAGCTTCGGGACCTTCCTGCCCTTCAACCGCACTCTGAGCGGTTCCGCCACCATGCGATGCAGCCTGTGACCACTCGTCTCGAACCCCGCTCCCGCGAACGCGGCGCGTACCTTGCGTGGTTCGCGGTGATCGTGACCACGATCGTCGCCTTCGGTGCGATCGTGGTCGACGTCGGCGCGCTCTACTACGAGCGACGACAGCTCCAAAACGGCGCCGACGCCGCGGCGCTGGCGGTCGGCCGGAGCTGTGTCGACCTGTGTGCCACCAGCCTCGCCGAGACCTTCTCCGATGCCAACGCCAAGGACGGCCAGCACACGGTGACCGAGGTCTGCGGGGTCGCCCCGGGGCAGAGCCTCACCCCGTGTGCCCAGCCGCCGAGCGTCCCGGCCGCGGCGAAGGGCTACGTGCGGGTGAAGAACCGGACCAACAACCCCGCCAACGCTGCCAACCCGGACAAGGTGCGGTTCCTCCTCGCCCCGGTACTCGACGCCGCGAACGTCGGCCAGTCGGTGCGGAGCTCCGCCGTGGCGGCCTGGGGCCCACCGTCGGGCGCCAGCGCGATGCCGCTGATGATCGGGGTCTGCGAGTTCACCAAGCTCGGCGGTGTGGCGGGCACGGATACCAACTCGCTGGTCATGCCGACCGGGAGCACGTTCCTGTACGTCAACGGTGGGAGCACGGCCTACGACTGCCCCGACACCAGCTCCGGTGGCTTCGGCTGGGGTCCGGCCGGCCCCGGGTGCTCGATGTACATCGGCGGATTGACCAACGGCGGCTACTACTTGATCCCGAGTGACCCCGGCGTGTCGGTGCCGCCGGGCTGCAACGGCCAGTCCCTCGCCACCCTGGTCGGCGAGAAGATCCTGATCCCGATCTTCAACGGCACCATCGCGAACGGGAACAACCTCCTCTACAAGGTGATCGGGTTCGCCGGCTTCGTGATCGAGAAGTACCTCATTCCGACTGCCGGTCGGTACCCCGCCAACTTCCGCTGCAACAAGGGCGTCACCACGTCGATGCAGTGCCTCTACGGGCACTTCGAGAGCTACACGATCGAAGAGGGCGAGATCGGCAACGGCATCGATTTCGGGGTCCGCATCGTGCAGATGGTGGGTTGAGGTGTCCCGACGCGCCTGGTTCGCACTCGCGGGCGCCCTGGTGCTCGCGCTCATCGGCGTGATCCTGCTGGTGGACGCGGCGCGAAGCTCGCGCGACGACGACCTGGCCGCCAGCCAGACCGACATCGTGGTGGTGGCGACCAAGGCGATCGAGCAGGGCACGCCGGTCGCCAACCTCGCCGCCAACGTAGAGGAGCGCGCCGTTGCGGCGCGTGACCGGGTCGACGGGGCGATCCGCGATCTCGCCGAGCTCGACCCCGGCAGCGTGGCCGGGACCAGCCTCCTGCCCGGCGAGCAGCTCGTCGCCAGCCGCTTCGTCAGCCCGCGGGCGCTGGGTCGGGCTCGGATCCCCACGGGACTGCAGGAGGTCTCCGTGGTCCTGGCCCCCGAACGGGTCGTGGGCGGCGCCGTGGTGCCCGGTGACCGGGTGGGCATGGTCTTCAGTTTCGAGGACGGGGTCGAGGGGAGTTCTCGCCGGTCCCAGCTCACGCTGCAGAAGATCCTCGTCACCGCGGTCCAGCAGACTGCGGCCGACCGCGCGGAGTCCGGGGACGGGCAGGCCGGGGGCTCGGACCTCCCCTCGAGCGCGCTCACGTTGACCTTTGCCGTGACACCGAGCCAGGCGACCCAGATCGTCTACGCCGCGGAGTTCGGCACCGTATGGCTGACCCTCCAGCGCGGTGACACGCTGCTCGACGCCGCGGCGGCGGTCGATCCGTCCAGCGCGTTCGCGCCGTCGGTGGGCACGCAGTGATCCGTGTGGGGTTCGTCGCCGTCGACCGCAAGCAGATCGACGAGGGGGCCCTGGGTGTGCTCGGAGGTGGTGACGAGGTCGTCGACGTGCTGTGGTCCGATGACCTGAGCGCCGACCTGGAACCGACCGCGGCGGTGGAGGCCCTGGCCAAGGAGGCGGTCGACGTCGTCGTGGTCGGAGACGGCCCGGACGAGGCCTGGGTGCTCGAGTTGAGCCGGGTCATGGCCGCAACCCGTGGCGACATCGGGGTGGTCCTGCTGCGCAAGCCGTCGCCGGAGCTCTGGAGCGCGGCCGCGCGGGCGGGGGGCCGGGAGGTCGTCGACCCGTTCGACGCGAGCACCACCCTGGTCCCGGCGGTCGAGGCGGCGCTGGCTCGGGGGCGGTGGTTCCGCGCCTCCCTGCCCCAGGAGACGGCAGTTGCCGAGGTCCCGGGCGGCGCGCGAATCCTCGCCGTCTTGGCGGCAAAGGGCGGTTCGGGCAAGACCTTCGTGGCGGTCAACCTCGCCGTCACACTGGCCAAGCTGCCCGACACCAGCGTCGTGGTAGTGGACTTCGACCGCATGTTCGGCGACGTGGCCACGCTGTTCGGCGTCGAGCCCGAGTACTCCTTGCTGGATCTCGTGCGCATGACCGACTTCGACGCAACCTCGGTGAAGGTCAACCTCACGGTGCACCCGTCGTCGGGCGTCTACCTGCTCTGTGCGAACGCCCCGCCGGAAGAGGCCGAGGCCATTCCGGCGACGATGGCGGCCAAGCTCCTCGGCATCCTCGCGCACGAGTTCGACTACGTCGTCGTGGACACCGCGGCCGGCCTCGACGAGTGGGCGACGGTCGCGCTCGACCACGCCACGGATCTCGTGTACGTGGCCGCCATGGACGTGACGAGCATCCGAAACCTCGCGCTCGAGATCGAGGTGGTCAACCGGATCGGCGTGGGCAACACGCCGGCGCACCTCGTGGTCAACCGGGCCGACCCACAGACCGGCATCTCGGTCGAGGACGTGGAGAAGGCCTTGGGCCTGCCGGCCGAGCTGGTGATCCCCTGGTCGATGGACGCAGTGCTCACCTCCAACGTGGGCGAGCCGATCACCGTCTCCCGATCGCGCAGCCCGATCACCCGGGGGTTCGCCGGGTTCGCGGGTCGGCTGACCGGCACCGAGGACCCCGCCCCGACGAGCGGTCGCCGCCGGTGGTGGCGAGGCGGCAGCTGACGTGGCGCTGTTCGAGCGGATCCAGAGCCAGACCGGCGACGCCAAGGTCACCGACGTCCTCGACCCGATCGACGCGGCCACGCCGCGGGACGCCTTGGCGCTCTTCAAGGGACGACTCTCGGCCAACCTGCAGGCCCGCATGGGCCAGCGCCTGTTCGACCCGAGCCTGACCGAGCACGAGCTGCGCGAGTTCGTCATCACCGAGATCAACAGCCTGATGACCGAGACGCGGGTGCCCCTCAGCGACGAGGAGCGTCATCAGCTCGTCTCCGGCCTGGTGGCTGACGTGCTCGGCTTCGGTCCGGTGGAGGTCTTCATCGCCGACCCTTCCGTCACCGAGATCATGGTCAACAGCACGGACCCGATCTTCGTGGAGCGACGCGGCCGGCTCGAGGAGACCAACGTCCGCTTCCGTAACGCCGAGCACCTGCTGCGGGTGATCGACCGGATCGTGACCCGGATCGGACGCCGGATCGACGAGGCGTCGCCCATGGTCGACGCCCGCCTGCCCGACGGCTCCCGGGTCAATGCGATCATCCCGCCCCTCGCGGTCGACGGCCCGGCGCTCACTATCCGGAAGTTCTCCCGTGAGATCCTCGGCGTCGACGAGCTCATCGAGTACGGCACCCTGACCCACGAGGCGGCGGACTTCCTCTCGTACGCCGTGGAGATGGGCATCACCGTGCTGGTCTCGGGCGGCACCGGGACCGGGAAGACCACGGTGCTCAACGTGCTCTCCTCGCAGATTCCCGAGGACGAGCGCATCATCACGATCGAGGACGCCGTCGAGCTCCAGCTGAAGCAGAAGCACGTGGTGCGGCTCGAGAGCCGCCCGGCCAACATCGAGGGCTCGGGGGAGGTGACGATCCGGACCCTGGTGCGCAACGCCCTGCGCATGCGACCGGACCGCATCATCGTCGGCGAGGTCCGCGGGGCCGAGGCGCTCGACATGCTGCAGGCGGTCAACACGGGTCACGACGGGTCGCTGTGCACCATCCACGCCAACTCGCCCCGTGACGCCCTGTCGCGGCTCGAGACCATGGTCCTCATGGCCGGCTTCGACCTGCCGCTGCGGGCGGTCCGCGAGCAGATCGCGTCCGGAATCGATCTCGTGGTGCAGCTGCAGCGGCAACGGGACGGCTCGCGCAAGATGGTGCAGATCTCCGAGGTCGTGGGCATGGAAGGCGACGTCATCACCATGAACGACCTCTTCGAGGTCGACGGCGAGGGCGACGGCACCGGCGTCCTGGC
>JBJSXO010000344.1:0-2704 GCA_046086425.1 Actinomycetota bacterium
GGTGTACACCTTGCCCAAGCACCTCGACGAGGAGGTGGCGCGTCTGCACCTCGAGAAGCTCGGCGTGAAGCTCACCGAGCTGACCGAGGAGCAGTCGTCGTACCTCGGAATCCCGGTGCACGGCCCCTACAAGCCCGACCACTACCGGTACTGAGCAACCGGCAGCGTCAACCCTCGGCGTGGGCGGGGACGTGATCCCGGAGGATCCGATCCCGCCCACGATCGGGTGGCACGACGGTTGCGTGCGTGTGATCGACCAGCGGGCGCTGCCCCAGCGCCTGGTGTTCCTCGACTGCAGGACCGTCGACGATCTCTACGGCGCCGTTACCGGCCTCGCCATCCGCGGTGCGCCGGCGCTCGGGGCGGCCGGGGCCTTCGGGGTTGCGCTCGCCGCCCGCACGGCGCCGGACCGGGACGCGCTGGTGCGAGACGCCGCGCGCCTGCGGGCGGCCCGGCCGACCGCAGTCAACTTGGCTCATGGCGTCGACCGCGCGCTCGCCGCCTACGCGGCGGGTGGTCCGGCGGGCGCGCTCGCGGCGGCGACGGAGTACGCCGAGGCCGACGTGCGGGCCAACCGTGCGCTCGGGGCGCTCGGCGCCGGCCTCGTGCCCGTGGGGGCCCGGGTCCTCACCCACTGCAACGCCGGGGCGCTCGCCTGCGTGGGCTACGGCACCGCGTTGGGGGTGATCCGGGCCGCCCACGAGCAAGGACAGCGACCGTCGGTGTGGGTCGACGAGACCCGGCCCGTGCTGCAGGGCGCGCGGCTCACCGCCTGGGAGCTGGGGCGGCTCGGGATCCCGCACACGCTGGTGGTCGACGGCGCCGCCGGCAGCCTCATGGCCCGGGGCGAGGTCGACGTCGTCGTGGTGGGGGCCGACCGGATCGCGGCCAACGGCGACGTCGCCAACAAGATCGGTACCTATGCGCTCGCCGTCCTCGCCCACCACCACGGGCTCCCATTCCTCGTGGCGGCGCCCTGGTCGACCGTCGACCCGGCCACGCCCACCGGCGAGGACATCGCCGTCGAGGAGCGCGCGCCGGGCGAGGTCACCGACGTGGCGGGGGTGCGGGCGGCGCCGGCGCAGACCGCAGCGGCGAACCCGGCGTTCGACGTCACCCCGGCAGCGCTGGTGCACGCGCTGGTCACCGAGCGGGGCGTGGTGACCCGACCCACCCGCGCACGCCTGGCGCGCTTGGCGACCCCGACGGGCGGCGCCACGGGTTCCCTCGGCCCCGGACTGCGCGGGGTGCTGCGCGGGGGCGCGAGCCGTGCCCGCAGCAGGAAGGCGGTTTAGGCTGCGGGGATGCCGTACCCCACGAAGCTGCTCAACTCCAACGAAGACGTCGCGCTCGACCTCCGGCCTCACTGGTGGTACTTCGGCCGGCAGATCCTCACCGCGATCCCCCTCGTCGTGGTGATCGCGCTGATCGCGGTCTGGAGCCCGGGGGGTGGGTTCTTCGGTGCGATCCGCACCGGCGCGAAATGGATCATCGTTGCGCTGGTGGTCGCGTGGGTGGTCTGGCTTGCGCTGAAGTTCGCCGCGTGGATGCGCACGTACTTCGTGGTGACGAACCAGCGGGTGATCTACCGCACCGGGGTGATCTCGCGCCACGGTGTGGAGATGCCGCTCGAGCGCATCACCAACATCAACTTCCGACAGCGGATCTTCGACCGAATCATCGGCGCCGGCAACCTCGACATCGAGTCCGCCGGCGAGCAGGGCTCCACCACCTTCGACTTCGTGCGCCACCCCGACGGGGTGCAGCAGGAGGTCTACAAGCAGATGGACGCGCGCAGCCACCAGCAGGCCACCCTCGGTGCCGACGCCGTGGGTGACGCGGTGGCGAAGGTGATCGCGGAGCAGGGCGGGGCCGCGCCGGGGCAGACCGTGCCCGAACAGATCGAGGCATTGGCGCGCCTGCGCGACGCCGGGCACATCACCCCCGAGGAGTTCGAGGCCAAGAAGGCGGAGCTGCTCGGCCGCATGTGACCAGTGGGGCCGCAGGTCCAGCGGGTCAGCCGACCGGGGGCCGGTCGGTGTGGGGCGCCTCTCCGACCTCACCGGCGGCGCCGGACGGGTGGACTGCGAACGCGAGCGGGTCGGCCTGGCCCGCGTCGCGCAACGCCCGCGCCACCTTCGCCAGCACGTCGTCGCAGTGGTTCCGCTGCACGAGGCCGACGACGCATCCGCCGAAGCCTGCACCCGTGAGCCGAGCCCCGAGCGCGCCGTGCTCCATGAGCAGCGCGACCACCCGATCGAGCTCGACCGTGGACACCGCGTAGTCGTCGCGGAGACTCGCGTGGCTCTCGAGCATCAGGGGACCGAGCTCGCCGGTCCGTCCCGCACGCAGCGCGTCGGCGAACGCAAGCACCCGTGCGTTCTCGGTGACCACGTGCCTGGCTCGCGGGTCGTCGCGTACGTCGTCCTCGGTGGCGTCGCGCAGCGACTCCAGGCCCAGGCCTCGAGCGCTCGCCTCGACCTCGGACCGCCTTCTGGCGTAGGCGCTGTCCGCCAGCGCACGGGGACGGCCCGAGTGCACGACCACGACACCGAGGGAGCGGGGGAGTCGGATGGGCTCCACGGTGAGCGAGCGGCAGTCGAGGAGGAGGACGTGGTCGGGCCGGGCGTGGAGCGCGGTCATCTGGTCGAGCAGGCCGGCCGGGACCCCGGTGGCCCGCACCTCGGCGTCGCGCGCGAGGCGC
>JBJSXO010000345.1:0-2689 GCA_046086425.1 Actinomycetota bacterium
GCCAGCACGGCCATCACCGTCTCGTGGAGGCGTTTGCTCATCTCGCTCCAGTACAGCTTCAGCGCACTGCCCTCGGGGCCGGGGGGCTGGCCCTTGGCGACGCGCGAGAGGGTGCGCCAGTTGTGCAGCTGGAACAGCCGCACCTCTGCGGCCGCCGCCCCGAGCCGGGGGGCCAGACGCGGGTCGTCGAAGGCCCCGATCTCCTCGGCGAGGCGCAGGAGCTCTTCGAGCAGCTGGATGTGGATGACGAGTTGGCGCGGGTTCACCCCGCGCTCGTGGGTGAGCGTCGAGTTGGCGACACGCCACCCCTCGTCGGGGGGACCGATCAGGTGGTCGTCGGGGACGAAGACCCCCGAGAAGAACACCTCGTTGAACTCGGCTTCGTCGGTGATCTGGCGGAGCGGCCGGACCTCCACTCCGGGCGCGCGCATGTCGATCGCGAAGGCCGAGATCCCTTGGTGCTTCGGGACGTCGGGATTGGTGCGGGCCAGGCACAGACCCCAGTCGGCGAACTGCGCGTAACTCGTCCAGACCTTCTGGCCGTCGAGGATCCAGCCGCCGTCGCTGCGTTCGGCCCGGGTGGACACGGCGGCGAGGTCGCTCCCGGCACCGGGCTCGCTGAAGAGCTGGCACCAGATGTGGTGCGCCGGGAGGATCTCGGTGAGCCACTGCTGCCTCTGCGCCGGCGTGCCGTGCGCGAGCAGCGTCGGCCCGACGAGGTTGATGCCGATGCGGCCGACCAGCTCGGGCGCCCGCGCCCGGGCGAGCTCCTCGATCACGATGAAGTGCTCCACTGCGCCGACGCCGCGGCCGCCGTACTCCTCGGGCCAGGCCACGCCGACCCAGCGGCCCTCGGCGAGCCTGCGCTGCCAGTCTCGGCCGAACGCGACTTCCTCGGCGAGATCGTCGAAGCGCGGGGGCAGCCCCTTGCCGTACTCCCAAGGAAGGTTGGCGCGGAGCCAGTCGCGCACCTCTGCGCGGAACGCAGCTTCCTCGGGGGTGGGGGTGAGATCCATGACCGGTACGACGCGTGGAGGGACGGATGCGACGGGCGGTCAGGCGCGCTGTTCGATGTCGACGTAGTCGCGCTTGGCGGGTCCCGTATAGATCTGGCGCGGCCGGCCGATCTTGGTCTTCGGGTCCTCCATCATCTCCTTCCAGTGAGCGATCCAGCCCGGCAGGCGGCCCATCGCGAAGAGGACGGTGAACATGTTGGTGGGGAACCCCATGGCCCGGTAGATCAGACCCGAGTAGAAGTCGACGTTCGGGTAGAGACGGCGTTCGACGAAGAAGTCGTCGTTGAGGGCGACCTCCTCGAGCGCGAGCGCCAGGTCCATCAGCTCGTCGCCCTCGTCGAGCTCGGCGAGGACCTGGTCGGCGAGACCCTTGATGATCTTGGCCCGCGGGTCGTAGTTCTTGTAGACACGATGACCGAACCCGGAGAGGCGGAACGGATCGTCGGGGTCCTTGGCCTTGGCGATGTACTTCGACGTGTCGCCACCGTCGGCGCGGATGCGCTCGAGCATCTCGATCACGGCCTGGTTGGCGCCACCGTGGAGGGGTCCCCACAACGCGTTGATACCGGCGGCGATCGACGCGTAGAGGTTGGCCTCGCTCGATCCGGCGAGTCGTACCGTCGACGTCGAGCAGTTCTGCTCGTGGTCGGCATGGAGGATCAGCAGCACCTTCATCGCGTGCAGCACGGTCGGGCTGACCTCGTACGGCTCCGACGGAACGGCGAACATCATGGTGAGGAAGTTCTCGATGAGGTCGAGGTTGTTGTTGGGGTACAGCAACGGTTGGCCGATCGACCGTTTGTACGCGTACGCCGCGATCGTCGGTGCCTTGGCCATCAGGCGGATGATCGACAGCTGCACCTGCTCGGGATCGTGGGGGTCGGTGCTGTCGGGGTAGAAGGTCGACAGCGCGCTCACCACCGACGAGAGCACGCCCATGGGGTGCGCGTCCTTGGGGAACGCGTCGAAGAACCGCTTGGCGTCTTCGTGGAGCAGCGTGTGCTTGCGGACGCCGAAGCGGAACTCGTCGAGTTGCGCCGTGGTGGGCAGCTCTCCGTAGATGAGCAGGTACGAGGTCTCGATGAACGACGGCGCGTGCCCGTCGACGAGCTGCTCGATCGGGATCCCCCGGTAGCGCAGGATCCCCTGGTCGCCGTCGATGTAGGTGATGGCCGACTCGCACGACCCGGTGTTCATGAACCCGTAGTCGAGGGTGATCAGACCGGTCTGGGCCCGGAGCTTCGCGATGTCGACGCCGAGCTCGTCCTCGCTGCCGCGCACGACGGGGAGCTCCACCTCCCGGCCCTCGTGCCGGAGGACGGCGGGGGGTTCGGTCGCTTCGCTCACGCGTGCCGCTCCTTCGTGTTCGGAGGCTCTGTTCGGAGGCTCGGGGGCTCTCGGGGGGTCGAGGGTGGGAGCCGCCGAGCCCCAGCCTATCGGGCGCCTCCTGCCGTTCCCGGCGGCGCCAGGCGGGGGCTAGCCTCCCGCCCCGTATGGATTTCGATCTCTCCGAAGACCAGATCGCGCTGCGCGACGGCGCCCGCGAGCTCCTCGACGGCGTCTCGGCGCCGGGGGCCGTCCGCGAGGTGGTGGAGGCCGCCGGTGCCCGCAGCGAACGGATCTGGTCGGCCATGGTGGACCAGGGCTGGCTCGGCGTCGCCCTCGCCGAGGAG
>JBJSXO010000346.1:0-8391 GCA_046086425.1 Actinomycetota bacterium
AAGTACCCGGCGCTGCTGCGGGTCGACACCGTCAACGGGCTCTCACCCGACGAGGCGCGACAGCGTCCGCGGTTCGACGACCTCACGCCGTTGTTCCCCGACGAGAAGCTGCGGCTCGAGCTCGCCGACAACCCGCTCGAGATCACCGGTCGGATCGTCGACTTGCTCGCCCCGATCGGCAAGGGCCAGCGCGGGCTGATCGTGTCCCCGCCCAAGGCCGGGAAGACGACCGTGATCAAGCAGGTCGTGGCCTCGATCGAGCGCAACAACCCCGAGGTGCAGTTGCTGGTCGTCCTGGTGGACGAGCGGCCCGAGGAGGTCACCGACATGCGCCGCCACGTGCAGCGCGGCGAGGTGGTGGCCAGCACCTTCGACCGACCCGCGGACGAGCACACTCAGGTCGCCGAGCTCGCCATCGAACGGGCCAAGCGGCTCGTCGAGATGGGCAAGGACGTGGTGGTCGTGCTCGACGGCATCACTCGCCTGGCCCGGGCCTACAACCTCGCCGCTCCTCAGTCGGGCCGGGTCCTGTCGGGGGGCGTCGACTCGACCGCGCTCTACCCGCCGAAGCGGTTCTTCGGTGCGGCCCGCAACCTGGAAGAAGGCGGTTCCCTGACGATCATCGCCACTGCGCTGGTCGAGACCGGCTCCAAGATGGACGAGGTGGTCTTCGAGGAGTTCAAGGGCACCGGGAACATGGAGCTCCGGCTCGATCGCCGCCTCGCCGACCGGCGGATCTACCCGGCGATCGACGTCGAGCAGTCGAGCACCCGCCACGAGGAGCTCCTCTACACCCGTGGCCAGCTGAACCAGATCTGGAAGCTGCGTCGGGTGCTCGGGGGCCTCGAGGACGGGGCCGGCCTCGATCTGCTGATCGAGAAGCTCCGGACCACCAAGAGCAACGAGGAGTTCCTGACCGAGATGGCCAAGTCCCCCGCCCCGGGTGCGTAGCCCGGGGCTCGGCGGGCCAACGCCCCACCCCACCCCACCGACTCCTAGACTGGCGACATCATGAGGACCGACATCCACCCCACCTACGAGGCGTGCACCGTGCGCTGCTCCTGTGGCAACGTCTTCGAGACTCGTTCCACGGTCTCGGAGCTGCGAGTCGAGCTCTGCTCGGAATGCCATCCCTTCTACACGGGCAAGCAGAAGCTCGTGGATACCGGCGGCCGCGTCGAGCGCTTCCAGCGCCGGTACGCGAAGTCGCAGGAATCGGCGAAGAAGAAGTAGCCGCGATGTCCGGCACCCAGCCTCGTTACATGGGCGGCCAGGCCGTCATGGAGGGGGTCATGATGCGCGGCCCGCGTACCTGGGCCGTTGCGGTGCGCACCCCCGAGGGCGAGATCGAGGTCGTCACCCACGACGCGCCGCGGTGGGCCGAGCGGTGGGCCAAGGTGCCGATCCTGCGCGGGGTCATGGGCCTGGCCGAGTCGATGACCCTCGGGTTCAAGGCGCTGTCGTGGTCCGCCGATCGCCAGATCCCCGAGGAGGAGCGCATCTCCTCCAAGGCCATGGGCGTCACCATGGGCATCGCGATGGCGTTCTTCATGGCGATCTTCATCCTCATCCCGGCGTTCGTGAACAAGGGCGTCGCCGACTACTTCGGTGTCGAGGGGTTCGCCTTCCACCTGCTCGAAGGCGGCATCCGGCTCGCCATCTTCCTCGGCTACCTGCTCCTGATCGGGACGATCAGGGACATCCGACGCGTGTACCAGTACCACGGCGCCGAGCACAAGGCGATCGCCGCGTACGAGAACGACGTCGAAGTCACTGCGGAGTCGGCGCAGCGCTTCAGCACCGAGCACGTGCGGTGCGGCACCAACTTCCTCCTGACGGTGATGGCCACCACGATCGTCGTCTACTCGTTCGTCGGGCGCCCGTCACTGGTCTGGCTCGTGGTCTCGCGGATCGTGCTGATTCCCCTGATCGCCGGCCTCGCCTACGAGGTGATCCGCTTCTCCGCCGGGCACATGCGCTGGCGCTGGGTCCGAGTGCTGATGCGTCCGGGGCTCGCGCTGCAGCGGCTCACCACGCGTGAGCCGTCGATCGACCAGGTAGAGGTCGCGGTCGTGTCGCTGCGCGCCGTGCTCCCCCCCGAGCAGCTCACCGAGGTCGACGCGCGGGCGACCCGCCGCGAGGCGGCTCCGGGCGCGCGCCCCGCCCTCGGCACCGCCTGAGCGCGCGGCAAGGTGCGTCGGATGTCGACCAGGAGAGAGGTCCGCTCCGGCCTCTGAGGCGGGGGACTGGAGCCGTCGTCGCGCGGAGGCGGGGCGCCGGCCTGCCCGATGGATCCGGCGCCGGTGTGGGCGTGCGGTCGCCGTGTGAGACTCGAGGCCGTGGAGCGTCTCCGGCCTGCCTCGCCCGCGGACGTCGGGTTCCTCGAGGCCATGCTGGTGCTTGCGGTGGACTGGCGGCCCGGCACCCCATCCCGACCGGTCCCCGTTGCGCTCGACGACCCAGAGCTCGCTCGCTACGTGGTGGATTGGCCCCGACCCGGGGACTTCGGGGTCATCGCTGAAGACGCGGCGGGTCGACCACTCGGCGCTGCGTGGTGCCGGACGTTTCCCGCCGCAGCCCCCGGCTACGGATTCGTATCGCCCGAGATACCCGAACTGTCGATCGCGGTGCTCCCGACGGCCCGGGGCCAGGGCGTCGGCCGGGCGCTCATGGAGAGGCTCGTCGCGCACGCGCGGGCGCAGGGGGTTGCGTGCGTCTCGCTCAGCGTCGAGGTGGGGAACTCCGCACGTGATCTCTACATCAGCCTGGGCTTCACCGTCGTCGAGGAGCACCGGGGTTCGACGGTGATGGTGCTCGATCTCGATGGACGCAACGACGATGCTCCGCCGCTGGGAAACGGATCTCGACGAGGGCGGTGATCCGTTGGGCCCGACCACGATTCCAGTCGAGGTAGCGGCCCGCAGCAGGGCTTGGCGACCGGTTCGGTCGTCACGTCTCCCCACCTCGGTGCCGAACTCGGTATCGCCTGAGCGGCGTTGCGATCGGCGATCGCGCTACGAGCGCTCACCGGTGATCGGCGACCGGGCGAGCGCATCGACGCCGGTACCCTGATCGCTCATGTTCGAGCACCTCGACGAGCTGGTGCGGGAGCTCGCCGAGCTCGAGGAACGGCTCCCCGGTATCTTCGCCTCGGGGGACCGTGCGGCGTCGCGCGACGCAGGCCGACGCCACGCCGAGCTGAAGCCCATCGTCGACGCGTACACCGCCTACGTCGCTGCGACCGGCGACCTCGACGATGCCCGCGAGCTGCTCGAGGGTGAGCGTGACGAGGAGATGCGTGACTACCTGCGGACGGAGATCGCCGACAGGGAGGCGTCGCTCGTCGGGTTGGAGGCGGAGCTGCGTGAGCTGCTCGTGCCCCGTGATCCCGACGACGGCAAGAACGTGATCGTCGAGATCCGCGGCGCCGAAGGTGGCGACGAGGCCAACCTCTGGGCGGGTGACCTGCTCCGGATGTACGACGCATACGCCCGTCGGCACGGGTGGAAGGTCGAGACGCTCTCGAGCCAGCCGTCCGACATCGGCGGGTTCCGTGAGGTCACCGTCGTGGTCAAGGGCGACGAGGCCTGGTCGCGGATGAAGTACGAAGCCGGGGTGCACCGCGTGCAGCGGGTTCCGGTCACCGAGAGCCAGGGGCGGATCCACACCAGTGCGGCAACCGTGGCCGTGCTTCCCGAAGCGGAGGAGATCGACGTCGAGGTCGATCCCAACGACCTCGAGATCGACGTGTACCGGTCGAGCGGCCCCGGCGGGCAGTCGGTCAACACCACCGACTCGGCGGTGCGGATCACCCACACGCCGACCGGACTCGTCGTCACCTGTCAGGACGAGAAGAGCCAGCTCCAGAACAAGGAGAAGGCGCTGCGGATCCTGCGGTCGCGGCTGCTCCAGGTGGAACGGGAGCGCCAGGAGGCCGAGCTGGCGTCGACGCGCCGCAACCAGGTCAAGAGCGGCGGGCGCTCGGAGAAGATCCGTACCTACAACTTCAAGGAGAACCGCGTGACCGACCACCGGGTCGGCGTCACGCTGCACGCGCTGGAGCAGGTGCTCGCAGGTGGTGAGCCGATGGACGAGATCGTCGACGCGCTTGCGGCTGACGAGCGTCGTCGGCAGCTCGGCGATGACACTCCGTAGCGATCCGGACGCGCGGACGTGGCGCGCGGTCCGGGCCGACGTCGAGGCCCGGCTCGGGGACGTGGTCGGCAGCGTCGCAGAGGCCGAGGCGCGCTGGATGGTGCTCGACGCCGCCGGCTGGTCCGACGCGGAGCTGCTGGTCCGTCAGGACGAGGTCGCGCCCACGTTGGCTCGATACCGGATCGACGCAATGGTCGAGCGGCGCCGGAGCGGGGAGCCGTTGCAGTACGTGCTGGGCAGCTGGTCGTTCCGGGGTCTCGACCTGATGGTGGACGCTCGGGTGCTGATCCCGCGCCCGGAGACCGAGGTGGTCTGCCAGGTCGCGATCGACGAGATGGTGGCGCTCGGGGCGCGCGTCGGGGGTACCGACCCCTGGTCCGCGGGGATCACGACCTTCTCCGTGGCGGACCTCGGCACCGGGTCGGGAGCCGTCGCACTCGCGCTCGCCGCCGAGCTGCCCGACGCTGCAGTGTGGGCCAGCGACGCGTCGGAGGCGGCTCTGGCCGTCGCTCGGGCCAACCTTGCGAGCATCGGTACTGCGGCCACCCGGGTCCGCCTCGTGCACGGCGACTGGTTCGCTGCGCTTCCGTTCGAACTGCGCGGAGCGCTCCGGCTCGTCGTGAGCAACCCGCCCTACGTGTCGGCCGCCGAGCACGCCGATCTCGCACCCGAGGTGCGGATCCACGAGCCTTACGACGCGCTGGTCAGCGGCGAATCCGGGCTCGAGGACATCGAGCACCTCGTCGCCGGGGCCCTCGACTGGCTCGAGCCCGGGGGAGTCCTGGTGCTCGAGCTTGCGCCCCACCAGGCCGACCTGGTTGCGGCCTGTGCGCGTGCAGCCGGCTACGGGTCCGTCGAGATCCGGCCCGATCTCAGCGGCCGGGCGCGCGCCCTCGTCGCCCGCCGGCCCTGATGCGCCGCCCCGGGCGGGGTCGGCCCGCCGCCCGTTACCGTGGGGTCATGGCCGACGCCCTCGATGTCGACGCGATGATCCAGCGGTTCCGGGAGCGGGCCGAGGCGGTGCGGAGCCGTCCGCTGCCCCCGGTGGCCGGGCCCCAGCGCGCGCAGTTCGTGGCCCAGGCCGAGCTCGACTACCTGGACTTCGCGCTGCTCGGCGACGCCACGTGGGAGTTCGCCGACGGCGTGCTCACCCTGCGCGTCGACCTCCGCGCCACTCCCTGAGCGCTTCGCGCGCGGTGGTCAACGGGCCATGCGCTGGAGGAAGCCGTAGTCGACGAACATCCAGAGGGTCTTCGAGAACGGGTAGAAGACGATAGGCCCGAGGACCATCACCGGAACCAGGACGGCGAGGCTGGTCCCGACGGGGACCTCGGGGACGGTCGCGACGAGAATGACGACGAACGCCACCACGAAGATGGCCATCACGATCGCGATGTTCACCGCGAGCGCCCCGACCCAGTAGCCGTCCTCCCGCTCGAAGTGCAGCGCGCAACGCGGACAGTCCGCCTTCATGGTGAAGTACCGACGGAACAAGTGGCCGGAGCCGCACCGCGGACAGCGCAGCGTCGCACCGCGCCAGAGCAGGGACATCGGGCCGGGAAAGCCCGTCGGCGACGTCATCTGAGATCGGCCTCCCCGCCGTCGGGGTCGTCGTCGATCCGGGGCCACTGCGGGAGGCCCGGAGCCGCCGAGTCGGGACAGACCGAACGGTAGCGGCAGAACCGACAGGTGTCCGGATCGGCGATTCCCGTTGCGTCGCTCGCGTTCCGCATTTCCGTGACGAGCGCGCAGAGCTCCGACCCGACCGCATCGAGATCGTCGTCGTCGGGCTCCCACTCCTCGGGGTCGTCGTCGATCTCGGCGGCCAGCTGCTCGTAACGGACGCGCAGCGTCAGGCCGTGCGCCCGCGCGACCGGGGCCATCACCCAGGCCTGGAGACGGGCGCGCGGGTCGTCGGCGACGCGGGCGGTCGACGCGCCGCCGGTCTTGTAGTCGCGGACGTCGAGCAGCCCGTCGTGGATCCACGCGGCGTCGATGCGGGCGGAGGCGATGAAGCTGGGGCTTCGGGAATGGAGTCGGGCCCGGGTCACCTCGTGCCCGTAGGACTGGGCGCCGATCGGGCAGCGCCGGGCATGGTCGGTGAGCTCGGCGTGGACGCGGGCACTCGCCCCGTGGGCCGCGACGACGTCGTCGATGCGGCCCGGGTCGTCGCAGGGGCCCTGCTGGTGGAGGAGCCGCAGCAGGTCGTGTACCTGCTGCCCGTGCACCCCGGAGGCGGACTCGTCGCTTGGTGGCAGCGAGAGCAGGTACTGGTCGCGCCAGAGCCGGTGGCACCGGTGCCAAGCCTCGACCGCGCTCGGGGTGATCGCCAGGACGCCCGGTAGCAGTGAGTCACGTCGCTGGAGCCCCACCCGCATCGCGTTCGGGAACTCGGCGCAGCCCTTGTGGAACGCGCACTGCCCGCAGTCGGCACCGTGGTGGGGCGCGTGCTCTTCGGCGCGGTCCCGCAGGAGGGCGATCCGGGTCTCGAGCGCGACGCGGGCCTCGCCGAGCGCAGCGGCCGGGTCCAGCCGCTCCTCGAGCCGGACCCCGTGGAGCAGGTCGGTCCACGACACGGTGACGGGGTCGTGCCCGAGCCAGTCGGCGAGCCGCACGAGCGCAAGGCGCACCCCCCAGTCGTCGAGCAACGCCGTGGGCGCGGCGCGGCCCCAGAGCTCGAGCTGGCGCAGCTCGCGGTGACCGGCTGCATCGACGACGGTGAGGTCGACCCAGCCGCCGACCCGGACGCCGAGGCCGGGCACCTCGGTGGGCCGGGTGCAGTCGTGGTCGTGGAGCACCACCTCCCGCTCGCCGAAGAGGATGCGGTACCAGTGGACGGCCTGGTCGAGCACCCGCTGCTCCTCGGGGACCAGGCCCGGCGGGCGCGGCCAGTCGGCGTCGAGGACGCGGCGATGCGCCGTGTGCGCGGTCCGGGCGCCCTCGAGGAAGGCTTCGCGCACTCGGGCCCGGTTCACCGGGTCGCGGTTGCCGTGCTCACCTGTCCACTCGAGGTGGAGCCGTCGCGGGCAGCCGTCGTCGGCGCGCCGCAGCAGGTACGGCGTGACCTTGGGCAGCGGATCGGTGTCACCGGACACGCGTGCGGAGGGTAGAGGGCACCGGCGGCCCGAAGGGCGACCCCGGGGCGGATCCCTTCGGTACACTCGGCCATCCCGGCTCGAGGAGGCCCCGTGTCCGATCCGCTCGCCGCTCTCTCGGCCGTCGACCCGCAGATCGCCGACCTGATCCGACGCGAGGTCGAACGTGAGAACACGACGATCCAACTGATCGCCTCGGAGAACTTCACCTTGCCGGCGGTCCTCGCCGCGCAGGGCTCGGTCCTCACCAACAAGTACTCCGAGGGCTACCCGGGGAAGCGCTACTACGGCGGCAACGTGGTCGTGGACGAGGCCGAGGAGCTCGCGCGTGAGCGCGCGTGCGCCCTGTTCGGCGCCGACCACGCCAACGTGCAGCCGCACTCGGGCGCCAACGCCAACATGGCCGCCTACCTGGCGCTGCTCGACCCGGGCGACAAGGTGATGGGGATGCGCCTCGACCAGGGTGGTCACCTCACCCACGGGTCGCCAGTCAACTTCAGCGGCCGGATCTACCACTTCGTCGGGTACGGCGTGGACGAGGCCACCGAGTGCCTCGACTACGACGCGATCCGGGCGTTGGCGGTCGCCGAGCGCCCGAAGCTGATCGTCGCCGGCGCCACGGCCTACCCGCGCGCAATCGACTTCTCCGTGTTCCGGTCGATCGCCGACGAGGTGGGCGCGCTCCTCATGGTCGACGCCGCCCACATCGCCGGGCTCATCGCCGGCGGGGCCCATCCGTCGCCGGTGCCGCACGCCGACGTCGTCACGTTCACCACGCACAAGACGCTGCGCGGGCCGCGCGGCGGAACCATCCTGTGCCGCAAGGAGCATGCCGCCGCCATCGACAAGGCGCTGTTCCCCGGCCTGCAGGGCGGTCCGCTGATGCACGTCGTGGCCGCGAAGGCGGTGGCGTTCAAGATGGCCGCCCAGCCCGAGTTCCGCGACTACGCAGCGCAGATCGTGGCGAACGCCCGGGCCTTGGCGGACGCGCTCGCCGACGAGGGCTTCCGCATCGTCTCGGGTGGGTCCGACAACCACCTGATGCTCGTCGACCTGCGGCCGTTCGGCGTGACCGGCAAGGTCGCCCAGGAGGCGCTCGACCTCGCCGGGATCACCACCAACAAGAACGCGATCCCCAACG
>JBJSXO010000347.1:0-8367 GCA_046086425.1 Actinomycetota bacterium
ACGGCGACGATCCGGCCCCAGCGCCGGGCGCGCATCTCGGGCACCGCCTCCTGGCACATGGCGATGGTCGACAGCGCGTTCAGGGCGAAGGCGTCGGCGTAGGCCCGAGAGTCCGGGAAGTCGTCGAAGCCCCCGCCGGGCGGGCCACCGGCGTTGGCCACCACGATGTCGACACCGCCGAGGGCATGCGGGCATCGCCGACGAAGCCCGCGGCGCCGTCGGGGTTCGACACGTCGGCGACCACACCGACCATTCCCTCGGCGATTGCGGCGTCGACCCGGCCCGGGTCCCGTCCGCACACCGCCACGTGCACGCCGGCCGCCGCCAGCGCGCGGGCGATGGCGAGGCCGAGGCCGGCCGTGCCGGCCGCGACCGCGGCGCGCTTTCCGGTGATCCCGAGGTCCAACGGTGCTCCTGGCTCTGGTTCCGCCGGGGCGGTCAGCCCGCCGCCGGCGCGGTGTGGTGGATGGGCCCCTGGCCGTCGCGCAGGCTCGGGACCGGCACCCCGGCGCGGTGGGCGATGATCTCGGCACAGATGGCGATCGCGGTCTCCTCGGGCGTGCGCGCGCCGATGACGATCCCGATCGGGGCCATCACCCGGGCCAGCGCGGCGTCGCCGAGGCCGGCCTCCCGGAGGCGCGCCGTGCGGGTGGCGTGCGTGCGCCGGGAGCCCATGGCCCCGATGTACCCCACGCGGGTGGCGGTGGCGGCAACGATGGCGGGCACGTCGAACTTGGCGTCGTGGGTGAGTACGCAGACCGCGTCGCGCGGGCCGAGCCGGTCGGCCACCTTCTCGAGGTAGCGGTCGGGCCAGTCGTTGGCGACCTCGTCGGCCATCGGGAAGCGAGCGGGTGTGGCGAACACCGCGCGGGCGTCGCAGACCGTGACCCGGAAGCCGAGGAGCTTGCCCGCCTTGGCGAGCGCCGCGGTGAAGTCGACCGCTCCGAAGATGACCAGACGCGGCGCCGGCGCGAACGACTCGACGAAGACCGCGACCTCCTGGGCCCGGGCCTCGCCATGGGCGCCGTAGTGGCGCGTCGAGGTGAGCCCGGCCTCGAGCTCGGCGAGCGCGTCACGGGCGACGACCCGGTCGAGCTCGGGGTCCCCGAGCGATCCGACCACGGGCAGGCCGGGCCGCACGACCAGCTTCGCCCCCACGTGGGGGCCCTCGGTCATGGTGGCCAGCGCGACGGGGTCGTCGGCGCGCAGCGTCGCGCGCATCACCTCGTAGAGGGGGGCGGCCTCGGGGCCGCGGTCAGCGCTCACCAGTCCAGGGGCTCGACGAACAGGTGGATGGTGCCCCCGCAGGTGAGTCCGACGGCGAAGGCCTCGTCGTCGGAGTACCCGAAGCTCACCACGCCCCGCTCGCGCGTGCCCGCGAGCACGGCCAGCGCCTCGGTGACCACTGCCCCCTCCACGCACCCTCCCGAGACGGAGCCGGCCACCTCCCCGGCGTCGTTCACGACCATCGTCGCGCCCGGGTCGCGGGGCCCGGAGCCGTCGAGGCCCACCACACGGGCGATGGCCACCCGGTGCCCGGCCGCGCGCCACCGGTCGATGTCGTCGAGCACTTCTCTCACCGGGACCTCCTCGATCCGTGCTCCCCGGTCGCGTGGGCCGGGCTCACCGGGCGATCACCGCGACGAGGTCCTCGAGTGCGGCGAGGGAATGCCCCTCGACGAACTCGTCCACGTACGGCAGCGCCGCCGCCATGCCACGGGCCAGGGGCGCGTACTCGGGCGTCGCCTTCAGTGGGTTCACCCACACGATCCGGTACGCCACCCGCCCCAGGCGGGCCATCTGCTCGGCCAGCATCTCCGGGTCGCCGCGGTCCCACCCGTCGGACAGGATCACCACCACCGCGCCGCGGGCCATCCCCCGCACACCCCAGCGGTCGTTGAACTCGCGCAGCCCCTCGCCGATCCGCGTGCCCCCCGACCAGTCCACGACCCGGCGGGCCGCCGCCGCCACCGCGACGTCCGGATCGCGCGACGACAGCTCCCGGGTGACGCGCGTGAGCCGGGTGCCGAAGGCGAAGGCCTCGACCCGGTTCCGCCCGACCACCGCGGCGTGGAGGAACCGCACCAGCGCGCGGGCGTAGGGCTCCATCGAGCCGCTCACGTCGCACAGCAACACGATCCGGCGTGGGCGCGTGGACGGGCCGCGGTAGGCGCGCCGCACCGGCTCGCCCCCGGAGCGCAACGCGCGCCGGACCGTGCGGCGGACGTCGGGGTGGCCTCGCCGGGCTCTCCGATGCCGCCGGGAGCGGCGCAGCGCACCGGCGAGGCGCAGGTCGGCCATCAGCCGCTTCGCCTCGGCGAACTCCTCCGGTGAGTACGCCGCGAAGTCGCGCGTGCGCAGCACCTCGGCGGCGCTCCACCGCACTGCGATGGTGGTCGCCGCCTCGTCGAGGTCGTCGCCCGCGTCGGGTGGCGCCTCGTCGTCGGTGCCGTCGTCGAGGGCGAGCCGGATGGTCTGCAGGTCCGGGGCCGTGAGCACGAGCACGTCGGTGCCGTCGAAGACGCGCGCGAACACGCGGTCGTAGACGGCATGGTCCTCGGGCCGGCACACCAGCGTGGCGCGGCCGGCCCAGTAGACCTCGGCGCGCGCGGTCGGGTCGAGCGCGTCGAGTGCGGTCGCGAACGCGACCGTGGCGCCGACCGGGACCACGATCCCCTCGGCCCGCAGGGCGCGCACGAAGCCCACGACGACCTGCTCGGTCGCGGCCCCGGCGCGCACCGCGGTCTCAGGCACGGGCCCGGGGCGCCTCGGCGACCCGTTCCAGGCCGGCGCTGCGCACCCGCTCCTGGTCCTCGCGGTACTTCAGGACCGCCCCGAGGGTCACGTCCACGGTGGTCTCGTCGACGGTTTGGCGGCCGAGGGCCACGAGGGCCTGGGCCCAGTCGATGGTCTCGGCGACCCCCGGGGGCTTGTAGAGCTCCAGCCCCCGCAGCGACTCGACCGCCCCGGCCACTTGTCGAGCCAGGGCCTCGGGCACCTCCGGCACCTTGGCCCGCAGGATGGCCAGCTCGCGCGCGAAGTCGGGGTGCTCGATCCAGTGGTACAGGCACCGGCGCTTCAGCGCGTCGTGGACGTCGCGGGTCCGGTTGGAGGTCAGCACCACCACGGGCGGCGTGGCGGCCCGGAAGGTGCCGAGCTCGGGGACCGTCACCGAGTAGTCGGAGAGGATCTCGAGGAGGAAGGCTTCGAACTCGTCGTCGGCCCGGTCGACCTCGTCGACGAGGAGCACCGGCGGCACCGGACCCTCCCCGGCGATGGCCCGCAGCAGCGGGCGCCGCACGAGAAAGCGCTCGGAGTAGAGCGCGTCCTCGTCGACGGGACCGCCCCCGGCCTCCGCGGCTCGTAGGTGCAGGAGCTGGCGCGAGTAGTCCCACTCGTACACGGCCTGGGCGGCGTCGATGCCCTCGTAGCACTGGAGCCGGACGAGCTCGCCGCCGGTCCAGCGGGCGAGCACCTTGGCCACCTCGGTCTTGCCCACCCCGGCCTCACCCTCGAGCAGCAGCAGACGACCGAGGGTCAGGGCGAGGAACACCGCCGTGGCGAGGCCGTCGTCGGCGACGTAGCCGTGGGCCGCCAGCGCGTCGGCCACCTCGGCCACCGACCGGGGCGCACCCGACGGGGCCGGACCAGGGTTGCTCACGAACGGATGGTACCCGTGGGGGTGCAGCGACCTCAGGCTGCCGGCGCGGCGCCGAGCTCGTCGAGCTTGGCCCGCAGCCCGGCCGCCGCCTTGTCGCCGATGCGCCCGAACACCAGCGGGAGCAGCGGCGCGAACACCACCGCCCACCCGCGCACCGTGAGATCGGCCTCGTAGACGACGACGGCGCCGTCACCGTCGGGCCGCACGCTGATCACGTCGTCGGAGCGGATCGTCGCCGACTCGGCGACGAGGCGGATGCGCCGGCCCGGCTCGAGCTCTCGGACCTCGTAGACGAGCGGGCCGGTCTTGACCACGACCCGCACCCGTGACCCCACGGCGAGCGGGCCGTCGTCGAGCCGAACCGCCTCGGAGACCCCGGGGTCCCACTCGGCGACCGACGCGAAGTTGGCGAGGTAGTCGAAGGCGACCTCGGGCGGGCCGGCGAAGAGCTGTTCGGTGCGATAACGGGCCATGCCCGGTGCCAACCGGCACCGCCGTCCCGGGATTCCGGGCCGCCGCGCCGAGGAATCATCCGTCGGCCAGCCCGGTTGCGTTGGCATGGCTTCCCTACCGGGCTGGCGCGCCGTGGCCGACGGGTTCCTCGAGGCCACGGTCGTGGGCAGCTTCAGCCGGCTGGGTCTCGGCGCCCGCCGCGCCCTCGGGCCCTGGGAGGACCTCGACGGGGTCTCCCTGGCCGGGCGCACGGTCCTGGTCACGGGGGCGACCTCCGGGCTGGGCCTGGCCACGGCGCACCGCCTCGCCCGAATGGGTGCAGCCGTCCGGGTGGTGGGTCGCGACCCCGCCAAGACCGCCGCGGCGCTCGACGAGATTCGCGCGCGGTTCGCTAACCCCGACGTGGAGTCCTACCTCGCTGATCTCGGCGACCTCACCGAGGTGCGCGACCTCGGCACACGGATCCTGGAGCGGGAGCCTCGACTCGATGCCCTCGTGCACAACGCGGGAGCACTGCTGGCGACGCGCTGCGAGTCTCCCCAGGGCCACGAGGTGACCTTCGCCTCGATGGTGCTCGGTCCCGCGTTGCTCACCGAGACGCTCGAGCCGCTGCTCGCCCGGTCGGCCGACCTCACTGCCGTCCCGCCGCGGCTCACACGTGTGGTCTTGGTGTCGTCGGGTGGCATGTACACCCAGCGCCTCGACGTCGAGGACCCCGAGTCCACCCGCAGGTACCGGGGCTCCATCGCCTACGCAAAGGCCAAGCGGGCCCAGGTCGTGCTGGCCGAGCGATGGGCGCAGCGGTGGCGGGATCGCGGGATCGTGGTGCACGCCATGCACCCCGGATGGGCGGCCACGCCGGGCGTGCACGCCTCGCTCCCCACCTTCGAGCGGATCGTCGGGCCGATCCTGCGGACCCCCGACGAGGGCGCCGACACGATCGTCTGGCTCGTGGCCGCCGACGCACCGGCGCGCAGCACGGGCCGGTTTTGGCACGACCGGGGCGCGCGCTCGCCATACCACCTCCCCCGGACCCGGGAGACCGCAGCCGACCGCGAGCGGCTCGAAGCCATGATCGACCGAGCGATCACGCCCTACCGGGCTCCGGGCGACGACGGCCGGAGCAACGCGACCTGACCGGTTGCGAGCGCGCCGCGATCCCTACTTCGCGAATCGCGCGCTGGGGACTTCGAGATCGCTGACTTTCGGGGCGAGGAGCCCTGCGACCGCCCGGCGTGACGCGATCGCAGGAGGCTCGTACGCAGGCTCGCGCGCGGCGGGCGCAGCAACCTCGGGATGCACGGCATCGGTCATGGCCGGAGGGTAGCAGCGGTCCGACCCCGCCGGGCGCGCCAGTACGGACGGGTGCTAGTCCGCAGGCACCGTCGGCTCGCCGAACGCAGGCCCGACGTCCATCGTCACGTCCCACGCGGGGCCGTACCGCTCCTTGTAGAGCAGGTAGCGCGACACCATGGCTTGACCCGTTCCCCCGTTCCAGAGGTCGTAGCGAGGGTCGACGAAGGTCGCGAAGAACTCCTGGAGTCGGGCGTCGAGTTGCCCGACGACGTCGGCGTACCGAGGGTCTCCGGCGACGTTGTCCCACTGCTCGGGATCGGCGACGAGGTCGTAGCACTCCGGGTCGCCAGTCCCGTCCAGGTGCCGGGTGTAGAGATGGGTCCGGGTTCGGATCGACCGCGCGGTCTCTGCCTCGAAGAACGCCTCGTCGGTCCAGGCCCCGACGTCCCGACCGGTGAGCAAGCCACCGAGGCTGCGCCCGGGCGAGCGGTCGATCGGGGTGTCGATCCCGACGTGCTCGAGGAGGTTGGGGAGCAGGTCGTAGTGCGACACCACCGAGTCGACCACCCGCTGCGACGGGATCACCCCGAGGTGGCGCAGCACGAGGGGAACCCGAAAGGTCACGTCGTGCACGAACGGCGGATCGGTCCACGGCGGATGCCCCCACAGACCGCGCTGACCGTACGGGTTCCCCTGATCGGTGGTCATCACGACCAGCGTCTCGTCGGCCGCGCCACTCTCGTCCAGGGCATCGACCACCCGCCCGATCGCGTCGTCCACGAGTGCGTTTTGCGCCGCGATGTTGGCCCGCGTCGCCTGGTCGTTGTGCACGCGCACCGTCCACCACAGGTTGTTGAACGCGCTGGCCAGCGTGTACTCCTCGCCCGGATCGAGGCCGAAGTCGAACGGGACGACCACCGATCGGATGAGACGGTCGTCGAGCCTCGGGAACGGTCGGAACGACTGGTGCTCGTACCGCGCGTAGAAGCGGTTTCGCGGGTCGGCGCCGACGACGGTCGGCGGCAGGACGTACGGGCCGTCGTAGTTGACCTGGAGGAAGAACGGTTGGGTGGTGTCACGATCACGGATGTAATCGACCGCGCAGTCGGTGAAGTAGTCGACGATGTGCATGTCTTGGACCCGCTGCACCTCTCCGTCGACGAACACTTTGTTGTCGTAGAAGTCGGTGGTGTGGCCTTTGGTGAACGCCACCCAGTGGTCGAAACCGTGCCCGCGCTGGCGGAAGTTCCCGAGGTGCCACTTCCCCACCATCGCCGTTGCGTAGCCGTGACGACGCAGCTCGTAGGGAAGCGTCCGGAACGGCCGCGTGACGTCGTAGTCCGGGGGCTTCGCCATCACCTCGTCGTCGGGCATGGCCAGGTGCACGCCGTGCTGCGACGGCATCAAGCCGGTCAAGATCGACGCCCGGGTCGGTGAGCACAGACCGTTCGTGCAGAAGGCGTTGAGGAAGAGTGCGCCCTCCCGGGCGAGGCGGTCGACACGCGGCGTGTCGTGCTCCCGGTTGCCGTAGCAGCCGAGCGAGTCGGCGGACTGGTTGTCCGTCACCAGCATCACGATGTTCGGACGAACACGACGCGCCATAGGGAGGACCGTACGGTGAGCCGGCGAACCGGGGCAACCGTGCCCCGGCAACGAGAGGCACCTCGTGTCGTCGGTCAGGTACCGAACCGCCGACAACCGGAGGTCGTGCGACCCCTCAGCGTACGGTCGCGCAGATCCTCTGGACCGCTCGCTCGCGCTGCGCCGATTCGGCCTGAGCGAGGCGCTTCGGCAGCACGCACACCGTCGCCAACGGCGTCACCGGCGGCGACGGGACCCCGACGGTGGCCGGCTGGATCGGGGTCTCCCAGACGGTCTCCTCGGTGGGGTCGCTGCACGTCTGCGACACTGCGATGCCGTAGGCGCCCGGTCGGGACGGCCACCGCACGGTGAGCGGCAGGTACAGCGGGGTCGAGAACGGCTGCGCGGCGCCCGTCGTCGTCCAGGTCACGGTCGGGCCCGATGCTGCGGAACCCCCCGACGCGCCTGGAGCGACGGCCGCGGTCCATCCGGGCACGGCTCCGGCTGTAACGGCGCCGAACGGCGTGCCGAACGTGGCCACGACGCCCACGGTGCCGCCACCCCCGGTGATGCATCCGTGCTGGATCTCGAGCGTCATCGCGCTGGTTCGGCCCACCACGGCGTCGACGTCTTGGAGCTCGACGATCGCGTGGGCTCCGGCGGGCGCAGCCCCCACGGCGAGGAGCGATCCGACTGCCGCGACGATGACTCCGACTGCCACAGCAGCGCGGACGATGCGGTGCGCGTGGGACACGAGGCGACTCCTGGTGGGCGGGACTCGCCGAGGTGACGCGGCGAGCCGGGCGACCCCGATCGACGGTCGACCGTGGTGGGCGCCCGGGAGGTTAGGGCGCACTCGGGAGGCCTGCGCCCCGAATCCCGGGAGATCTCCGTGGAGTCGACCGAGGATCTCGCTCGCTCGACGCGGCCGTCGTGCAGCGGCGGCGCCGACCGGCGTTGCCCGTCGATCCGGTCTGCTACTCGGGGGCCGGGACCACCGTCTGGCCCCACGACGCTGCGAGGGCGACGAACCGGGCCCGGTCGGGGTCCTGCCAGGAGCCGGCGTGGTGGAAGGCCGCGTACATCTTCGAGGCGTTGCCCGGCGACGTCATGGTGGCCATCTCACCGCCGTCGGGCCCGAACCGGAACCAGTGGGTGGAGCCGCCGGGCACGTGGATGAACGTCCCCGGTCCGGCGACCGTGTCGGCCCCGTCGACGCCACACTCCGGCGTGCCCGCGATGACGTAGAACGACTCGTCCCAATCGTGGAAGTGCGGTCCGGGGCCGGTCCCGGCCGGTCCCGCCTGATGAAAGACCTCGAACCCTCCCGAACGATCGGCGTCGAGGATCGTGGTGATCTCGAACCCGGCGATCCG
>JBJSXO010000348.1:0-3498 GCA_046086425.1 Actinomycetota bacterium
GGCGGCGCGTCGCGCCCGCCGAACTCCTTGGGCCACGACATCCCGGCGTAGCCGGCGTCGAAGAGCCGCCTCTGCCAGTCGGTGTCGTAGACCACTCGCGCCGGCCAGTCGTCACGCGGCGGCTCGGGCGGCAGCTGGGGCAGTGTTGCCTCCAGCCACTGCCGCAGGTCGGCGCGGAACGCCTCGTCGGACTCCGAATAGCGCAGGTCCATCGGGTGTCAGGCTATCGACGTCAGCAGGTGAGCGTCCCCTTGGGCGCCTGACCGTCGACGAGGTACCGGACGACGGCGTCGTCGACGCAGCGGTTCCCCATCCCGAACGACGTGTGCTGGGTACCGGGCGCGCTGACGAGCACGCCCGATCCGAGCTGGCGCGCGAGCGCCTTCGCCCACGCGAACGGGGTGGCCGGGTCCCGTCGGGTCCCGATCACCACGATCGGCGGCGCACCCGGTGCAGCCACCGGCGTCGCCGGGGCACCGGCGAACGGCCAGAGCGCGCAGGCGATCGAGTTGTTCACGATCCCGGGCCCGAGCCGGGGCGCCACCTTCGCCGCGGCCGCCTCGATCTCGGCGACGTCGGCCACGGTCCCCACCGGTGGCCCGTCGGCACACGAGATCGCGAGGAACGCGTCTTCGATCCCGCCGTAGGCGCCGTTGGGCGAACGCTCGGTGTAGGAGTCGGCCAGCAAGGCCATGGCGTCCCCGTCCCCCCGGTCCGCTGCGGCGAGCGCGTCACCGAGGTACGGATACCCGGTGGCGCCCTCGTAGAGGATCGCGGCGAGTCCGAGGTCGAACTCGGTGGGCGAGAGCGTGCGCGCCGGACGCGCTCCCGGCACGGTGAGCCCCTCGGCGTCGACGCGTGCCCGTAGGCGGTCGAGCGCCGCTGCCGTCCCGGCGCCACGGTGGAACGCGCATGCCTTGGTGCGGGTGCACCACTTGAGGAAGGCGTCGAGCACGGCCTCGAACCCCCGCGCCTGCTCGACCTGCATCTGCGAGGACTCGATCGACGGATCGACGGCGCCGTCGAGCACGAGGGCCCGGACCCGGTCGGGGAACGCCGCCGCGTACTTCGCGCCGATGTAGGTGCCGTACGAGTAGCCGAGGAAGGTGAGCCGGTCGTCACCGAGCGCAGCGCGGACCTTGTCGAGGTCGCGCACCGTCGCGTCGGTCGAGACGTACCGCAGGTCGTCGCCTTCGGCGGCGACACACGCGTCGACGTACTCCTGGATCCCCGTGACCAGCGCGGCGCGCTCGGCTGCGTCGTCGGGCGAGAAGTCGAGGGCGTAGTACCGCGCCATGTCGAACCGGCACCGGATCGGATCGCTCTGGCCGGAGCCTCTCGGGTCCACGCCGACGATGTCGAAGCGGTCGCGGAGCTCGGATGGGAGCGCACGCGCGGACCCGCGCACATAGTCGACGGCCGATCCGCCGGGGCCGCCGGGATTGACCACGAGCGAGCCGATCCGCTGCTCGGGATCGCGCGCCGGCGCCCGGACCAGCGCCAGGCTCACCGTCGGGCCGTCGGGCTGGGCGTCGTCCCGGGGCACCGAGAGCGTGGCGCACTCGAAGCCCCCACCGCAGGCACGCCACCGCAGCGGACCGGTCGGCCCCACCTGGGCGTCGACCGCAGCCGGTGCGCCGGTCACCGCGACGGCGAACACCACGACCAGGCACCCTGCGACCGACAGCACCCGGCGGAACGGCATCCCGCCAGGGTACGAGCAGGGCCGGGCCCGGTCGGCTCAGTCGGCGGCGTAGGCCCGGCGCAGGTCTTGCTTGAGGACCTTGCCCGCCGGGTTGCGGGGCATCACGTCGATGATCTCGAGCTGCTCCGGGATCTTCTGCACCATGAGGCCGGCGCCCTTGCAGAACTCGAAGAGCTCGGGAAGGGTCGGCGGGTCGGCGAGATCGGCGGGCTGGACCACCGCGCAGCACCGCTCACCGAGCGCCGGGTCGGGGACGCCGATCACCGCGGCGTCGGCGATCTTGGGGTGCGTGAACAGGAGGTCCTCGACCTCCTTGGCCGAGATGTTCTCCCCCTTGCGGATGATGACGTCCTTCAGGCGCCCGGTGATGATGACGTTCCCGGCGGCGTTGACCTTTCCGAGATCACCGGTGTGGAACCAGCCGTCTTCGTCCCATGCCTTCTCGTCGAGTGCGGTGTCCACGTAGCCGTGGAACATCTGGCGACCCTTGGTGCGGATCTCACCCTCCTCGTCGACCCCGGCGACCCGCCCGTCCATCGTCACGATCTTGAGCCGAACGTCGGGACCGGGTCGCCCCTCCGTGTGGGCCAACTCCTCGTCGGTATCGGTCACGTAGGCCATCGTCGCGATCGGGAACTCGGTGAGGCCGTAGCCCGAGCAGATCCCGACGGTGTCGCCCATCTCCCCGACGATGTCGTAGTGGAGCTGCGGCGGCTTGGCCGACGCACCACCGCAGTACACCCGCGCGCGTGGGAACAGGAGCTCGCCCTCGGGCAGCTGGCGCTGCGCTTCCAGGTACGCCATGTGGAACGGCGTGCCCGCACCGGCGATCGTGATGTCCTCGCGTCGCAGCACCGGGATCGCCGTCGCCGGGACGAACGCCTCGACGAAGACCAGCCGGCAGCCCGACATCAACGCCGAGAACGTCCAGGTCTGGCCGCCGATGTGGGTGTACGGGAACACGAGACCGAACACGTCCTCGTCGTCGAGCGCGAGGCCCTCGGTCATCGCGTCGGCCGACGCCCGCACCGACGGGTCGGTGTGCTTGGCCCCCTTCGGATCCGCAGTGGTGCCCGAGGAGTAGAAGATCCAGCGGATCGGCGCCGACGCAGCGTCGCGGACCGGGGTGAACGGCGGCAGCGTCGCCGGGTCACCCTCGGGAAGCGCCTTGTCGCAGACCAGCACCTCGAGGCCGGGCAGCTCAGTCGCGGCCTCGCGGCACATCGCCTCGTAGTCGAAGCCCTTCCACACCGACGGCGTGATGATGAGCCGGGCTCCCGTCTGCTGGGTGATGAAGCGGACTTCACGGTCCCGGTAGATCGGCAGCATCGGGTTCTGGATCGCCTCCAGCCGGGCCAGCGCACCGACGAGCACGAACGACTCGAGCCACGTCGGCAGGATCCAGGACACGTGCACGCCCTCACCGACTCCCCGCGCGTGCAGGCCGGCCGCCGCCCGGAGCACCTGGTCCCGATAGCGGGCGCAGGTGAGCTCGCGCCCGTCCTCGTCGATTGCGATCACGTGGTCGGGGGTGAGCGCAGCGCGCTTCTCGATGAGCTCCCAGAGGCTCACGAAGTCGGTGATCACGGGCCCGGCCATGGGTGCACCTCGGGGATCGATCGGCGAAGGTGGTCGCGCGCGGCAATCTATCCCGAAGCGGGGTTATCGTCCCGACGTGTCGACGCCCCTCCTCGCCGACCTCCTCCGGGCTGCCGCCGACGCCGAGCCCGAGCGCGAGGCGTACGTCCACGAGGACCGGCGGGCCACCTACGGGTGGCTCGACCGCGTCGCCG
>JBJSXO010000349.1:0-11711 GCA_046086425.1 Actinomycetota bacterium
GCTGCCGTCGTCCACGACCACGATCTCGGCCGCCGCGCCGTCGAACCGCGCTCCGAGGGCGCGTAGCGTGCCCGGCAGGCGCGCGGCCTCGTTGAAGGCGGGGATCACGATCGAGAGCGGGGGGCGCACGGACAGGGCCTCCTCGGCGACGGCCCCCCATCTTGGCATCCAGGGCCCCGGCCCCCGGGCACCGCACCCTCCCCCGCAGGACCCGTGCCGTAGATTGATTTGCCGTGACGTCCGATCCACCCGGCGGCCCGGGTCTCGCCGGCCGATGAGGACGGTCGCCGACCGCACTGCGGGCACATCCCCCGCGACGCCACGATGGGATCGCCGCGACGGCGTCGTGATCGGTGTCCTCGCCCTGGTGACCTACGGGCCGCTCTTCCTGACGAACTGGGGCCGGCTCGCCGCCGACACCAAGCTGTTCCTGTACCTCGATCCCGGCAACCTCTTCGCCGGTGCGACGCGCCTCTGGAACCGGCGGGTGTCGGGGGGCACCGTCACCCACCAGAACATCGGCTACCTGTGGCCGATGGGGCCGTACTACTGGCTCACCGACGTCCTCGGCCTGCCGGACTGGATCGCGCAGCGGCTCTGGATGGGCACCATCATGTTCGTCGCCGCTGCGGGCGCGTACTGGCTCTTCCGGTCTCTCTGGTCGGACCGACGCGGCGCTGCGGTCGGCGCAGTCGTCTACGGCGTGTCCCCCTTCGTGCTCGGCCACATCACGGGCCAGTCCGCGTTGCTGCTCCCGTTCAGCGCGCTTCCGTGGCTCATCGTGGCCGTCCGCAACGCGTTGCGGGCCGACCCGTGGCGTTGGGCCGCAGTCTTCGCCCTCGTCACGGCGACCGCCGGCTCGCTCAACGGGAGCTCGATCTTCTTCGTGCTGTTCGGGGCGGTCCTCTGGATCCCGTACGCAGTGTGGTGGGAGCGCAGCACCGATCTTCGGCCCGCGCTCGCCGTACTCGCGCGCCTCATCGGCCTCACGGTCGCTACGCAGCTGTGGTGGCTGATGGCCTACTCCGTGGGCGGCGCGTTCGGGCTCCCGATCCTCCAGGTCACCGAAACCGTTCGGGAGACCTCTGCGACCACCTCGGCCGCCGAGATCTTCCGTGGCCTCGGGTACTGGTTCTTCTACGGCGGCGACAACCAAGGGCCGTGGCTCGAGGGAATCGCGCCGGCATTCACCCAGACGCTCGCCCTGCTCGCCGTGTCGTTCGTGGCACCGTTTGCGTGCGTGGTCCTCGGCTGGTGGTCACGGTTCCGGGAGCGAGCGTTCTTCTTCGGGCTGGTGGTCAGCGGACTGCTCCTCTCGACGATCGCCTTCGGGTCGACCGACCGCTCGCTCGTCGGCAGCGCCTTCGAGTCGCTCAGCCGACACTCGGGCTTGGTCCTGAGCCTCCGCAATACCCAGCGCGCCACGGCACTCACCATCCTGGGCCTCGCCGGGCTCGCGGCTGCGGGGATCGCTGCGCTGGGTCGACGGCAGGTCCGGTGGGCACGTAGCGCGGCGGCCGTCGTGGTCGTGGCCGCCCTGTGCACGTTCGCAGGACCGTGGAGCACGGCTCTGGTCGCCGACCGGTACGCCCGACCCGAGACCGTCCCCCGGGCTTGGGTCGACACGGCGCGCTACCTCGACCGGGTCGGCGGACGGGCGTTGCTCAGCCCCGGCGAGGACTTCGCGTCCTACCGCTGGGGCCACACCCTCGACCCCGTCCTGGCCGGCCTCACCCGATCCGACTTGATGTGGCGCGAACTGCTCCCAATGGGCGGCGAAGCGGGTGCCGACCTCCTCGGCGCGTTCGACGAAGGACTCCAGGAAGGCTGGTTCGACCCGCGCGCGATCGTGCCGGTCGCACGCGCGCTCGGAGTCCGCCACATCGTGGTGGCGAACGACCTCGAGGTCGAGCGCTACCGCATCCCCCGGCCCGAGACCGTCATGGCCGCGTACCTCGATCCCGCGTCGGGGCTGACCCTGGAACGGGCGTTCGGCCCGGGTTACGAGAACCAGCGGCCCGGACCGGCCATCGTCGACGACATCGTCCAACGCACCCGTGTCCACGTCCCGACGAGGCCGATGCCGCAGGTCGCGGTGTTCTCGGTCCCCGGCGTGACCGACAGCCCGGTGACCGCCACCGTCAAGGGGGCCGAGACCGTGGTGCACGGGGACGGGGCCGGCGTGCTCGCCGCCGCCGCAGCGGGCCTGCTCGATCCCGATCACGTCCCACTGCTCACCGGCCCGGAGCTCGCGATCTGGCCGGCCGCGCGGCGCGCCGCACGCGGACCGGGTGTCCGTCACATCGTCACCGACACGAGCCGGAAGGAGGTCCGCCGGTTCACGGCCCTGCGCGAGAATCACGGAGCCACCCAGGCCGCCGACGGCACGCCCCGCTCGGGGGTCACGACCGACGTCGAGGCGTCTGCGTTCACCCGGGGCACCCGCGCCTCGCAATCCGTGGTCGAGCTCCTCGGCGCCACGTCGATCGACGCCTCGGGCTACGGCAACGTGGTCAGCCTCCTTCCCGAGGATCGTCCGGCCAACGCGTTCGACGGCGACCCGCGTACCTCGTGGCGCTACGACTCGCCGAGTTTTCGACCCGTGCGACCCGACAACACCGCGACGCTGTCGGTCGACCTCGGGCGCAGGGTGTCGGCCGACTACATCGACGTCGTCCAGCCGACGAACCGGCCGGGAACCCAGACGTTCACGTCGTTCGTGGTCGTGCTCGACGGCACCCGGGAGATCCGCGCCGCCGCGGACCCCACCCGCGCGCTCGACCCCGCCGGAACCCGGGTGCAGCTCGACGGCCGTCCGTTCTCGACCCTCGAGCTGCGCGTTCCCGACCAGGACTTCGCCGGGCCGGTCGGTGTGGCCGAGTTGGTCGTTCCGGGAGTGCAGGTAGAGGAGCTGGTGGCGCTGCCGCGCAGTCTGGAAGCGCTCCGGCGCGGCAACGGACCCGTCCCCCTCGCCTACGTGCTCACGCGCTGGCGCCTCGATCCCGGCGAACGACTCCGCATGGACCCGGAGATCTCGATGCGGCGCACGCTCAGGGTCCCGGCGACGATGTCGTTCGCGCTCTCCGGGACCGCCCGCCTCGACGGTCGCGCCGACGACCCCGTCCTCGACGCGGTATCGGGCACGGCACTCTCCGGCGCGACCTTCTCGTCGTCGGCGCGTCTGCTCGGCGACGCAACGAGCCGGGCCTCCGCAGCCGCCGACGGCGACCGCTCCAGCGCGTGGAGCACGCCGCTCGGGTCGCCGGTCGGCGCGTCATGGGCCGTGACGTCCGACCGCGACATCACGCTGTCCGACCTGCCGATCGACGTCGTGACCGACCGCCTCCACAGCCTGCCGACCCGCGTCGGGATCACGGTCGACGGCGTGACCCAGGAGTTCGCACTCCCGCCGCTGGCGACGACCGACCCATCCGGCAGCACGACCCGGGTCGTCGTGACGCCGGACGTGGCCGTCACCGGGCGCACGCTGCGCGTGGAGATCCTCGCGGTCGAACCCCGCACCGGCGCGGACCTCGCGGGCACCCCGGTGACACTGCCGGTCGCGTTCGCCGAGGTGGAGACCGGCGTCCGCGCCCCGGCCGCCGCGCGCGTGTCGACCGGATGCCGGGCCGATCTGGTGACGCTCGACGGCACCCCCCTGCCCGTGCGGATCGATGGCGAGCCCGGCCCCGGGGGCACGGGCCCGCTGACGGTGACCCCCTGCGCCGAGGGCCCGATCGTGCTCACCGCAGGGGCCCACACCCTGCGCACCGCGCCGGGCCTCGGCACCGGGATCGACCTCGACCGCCTCGTCCTCGTGTCACCCCAGTTCGCCGCAGCGCCGGCCGTCGGGACGATCCCCGGCGCCCCGATGGTCGTGCGGGCCGACCCCGGGTCGGCCGTGGTCGCCGGGGAGGGCAGCCCCTACTGGGTCCGGTTGAACCAGAGCGCGAACCGCGGCTGGGAGGCCGCAGCGACCTGGCCGGGCGGCTCCCGCGATCTCGGGACGGCCAACCCGATCGACGCGTTCGCCAGCGGGTGGTCGATGGTCCAGGGTTCGGACGCTCGGGCGACCGTCCGCTTCTCGTGGCCACCCCAGCGTCGGGTCGACCTGGCCCTGGGGGCATCGGGCCTCGCCGTCCTGGGGTGCCTGGCGCTCGTCACGCGGGGTCGCCGTCGGGGATCTCACTCGCCCGCCGGGCCGGCACCCCGGCTCGCGCCCGACCCGTGGACGGCACCCGAGGTCCCCGCAGTGGCGTTGGTGCTCGCGATCGCGATCGGCACCGTCTTCGCCAGCGTCGCGGTGGGCGTCGCCCTCGCCGGGTTCGCCGTCGGCGTCTGGCTCGCCGAACGCCAACAGTGGATCGCACGCGCAGTGCGGATTGTGCCCCTCGGCACACTCGCGGCGGCCGTCGCCTTCTTCGTGCTCCAGCAGGTCCGCTACGACTACCCGCACTCGGCGCTCTGGCCGGCCCAGATGCGCGTTGCGCACGGACTGGTCTTCTTCGGGCTGCTGGCGGGGGCCCTCCTGGTGCTCGGCGACCGCCACGAGGACCTCGGTGACCGCGTCGAGCCGCACCGCCCCTGATATCTTCACGCGGTGCGCGGGCAGCCCACGAGCCGCGGGAGCGAGGACGCCGTCGTCGGCGAGCGCCTCGCCCGATCCGCCCCGACCGGGGCCCTCGGCCGCATGGGCACCGACCTCACGACGTCCCGGTTCCCGTGACGGGCACGACCACCCGCACCCCCGACGTAGGCGCGGCGGCGTCGACGCCTCCGGCTCCGGGCGGCCACGACCGGGGCCACTTCCAGTACCAGCCGGCACTCGACGGACTGCGTGCGGTGGCCGTGCTCTCGGTGTTCGCCTACCACCTCGACCTCGGTTGGGCCAAGGGCGGCTTCCTCGGCGTCGACATGTTCTTCGTGCTCTCGGGCTACCTGATCACATCGCTCCTGCTCGTCGAATGGCGGACCAACGGGTCCATCCGCTTCGGCGCGTTCTGGGCCCGGCGGGCCCGGCGGCTACTCCCGGCGGTGTTCGTAGTCCTGATCGTCGTTGCGATCTGGGGCCGGATCGTCCTGCCGTCCTCGGAGTGGGGGTCCCTGCGCGCCGACTCGCTGTGGACCCTGTTCTACGGCGCGAACTGGCACTTCATCTGGGCCGGCCAGTCGTACTTCAGCCCCAATCCCTCGCCCCTGCGTCACGCATGGTCGCTGGCGATCGAGGAGCAGTTCTACCTGGTGTGGCCGCTCGTCGTGTACGCCGCCTTGCGCCTCGCCCGGGGACGCACGTGGCTGCTCGGGTCCGTCGCAGTGGTCGGGATCGTCGGGTCCCTGTACGCCCTCGGGTCCCACTTCACACCCGGTGCCGACCCGTCACGCGCCTACTACGGGACGGACGCGCGCGCGAGCCAGATGCTCGTCGGGGCGCTGCTCGGCATGCTGCTGCTCCGCTGGACCCCGGTTGCGCGTGTCACCCGCGTTGCGCTCCAGGTGGCGTCGATCGGTGCCGTCGTCGTCATCGTCTGGGCGTTTGCGAACGCGGACAACACCGCCAGCCGCCTCTATCACGGCGGTTTCCTCGCGTTCGCTCTGTGCGTCGCCGTGCTGGTCGCAGCGATGGTGCAGCCCACGCGCAACCCGATCCAGCGCGCCTTCTCCCTCCGGCCGGTCCGCTGGATCGGGGCCGTGTCGTACGGCATCTACCTCTGGCACTGGCCGATCATCGTCTACGTCAACGAGGCTCGCACCGGGCTTTCCGGCTGGTCGCTCGATCTCCTGCGCGTCGCCCTCACGTTCGGTGTCGCTGCGCTCTCCTACTACCTGATCGAGATGCCGATCCGACAGCACCGGTTCCTCAAGGTGTGGACACCTCGGGTCGCGGTCGCCGGCGGGCTCGCCGCCACCGTTGCCATCATCTTCGTCGCCGCCGTCGGCGCGACCCCGCCCGATCCGCTGCGCGGCCAGACCGGCTCCACGCTCGAGGGTGCGGCTCCCCCCACGGCCCTCGGCCCGGCCGATCCGTCGATCCCGACCAGCCGGGTGCTGCTGCTCGGCGACTCGGTGGCGTTCACCCTCGGCGACGCGCTCGCCGCGGACGCCGCTCGCCAAGGCGTCACCGTACGGGCCATCGGGCGCCTCGGCTGCGGGATGACCACCGGCATCGCCCTGAACAGCGACGGGACCCGCGTCGCGTGGAGCCCGGGGTGCGCGAGCGACACCGTCGGGTACCAGAACCGCACCATGGACGAGGTGCGCCCCGACACCGTGCTGTGGCTCAGCACCTGGGAGCTCTCCGACCACGAGGTCGACGGCAAGCGACTTCGCTTCGGTACGCCCGCGTTCGACGCTTGGCTGCTCGGCGAGATGGAGGCCACCCGTGAGCGGGTCGCCGCCCACGACGCGCGCCTGGCGCTGGTGACCGTGCCACCGATCGCGGAGAACCCGCTCACCGAGGCCAGCCCGGCCCAGGCCAAGCGGGCGCAGCACCTCAACGAGCTCTTCCGCCAGTTCGCTCGGGAGCACCCCGACGACGTCGTGGTCGTCGACCTCGCCGAGATCGTGTGCCGGGGTGGCGCGCCCTGCCCGGTGACGGTCGACGGCATCGTGCTGCGGCCCGAGGACGGCATCCACTACAAGGCCGACGGCGCCGCCTGGGTGTCCCCGCAGCTGCTGGACACGCTGTACGCCCAGCTCCGGACCCAGGACACCCGGCGGCCGGCAACCACGGCCCCGGCCTCGGGCTGACTGCGGCCGTTCCGCCGCCCTGCGGCGGAACGGGTCGGGACCGGGCTCAGGAGCGCGGCGGCACCGGTCGGTCGGCCGGGCGCGGCATCAACGGCGCGTCGCGACCAGTGCCGCGCTCGGTCGTGGGGTCCTCCTCCTCGTGGTACTCCTCCTCGACGTTGACCGCCCACACGTCGTGGTGAGCTCCGTAGATGTTCTCCACGGAGAGCATGGCGGTGTACATCGAGTGGTCCTGGTTGTTGTACTTGTGCATGCCGTTCCGGCCTACCGGGAAGACGTTGGGGCAGTTCGCCGCGATCCAGTCGCGCATCACGTCGACGTTGTCCTTGTACGCCGAGTCGTACACCGGGTACGCCTTCTTCACCCGTACGACGTACCCGGCCTCGACCCGGGACGCGTCGCACAGGCCGAGGTGCTCGAGCTCTCGCTTGCCCTGCTCGACCAGCTGGTCGTCAGGCTTGGTCCACATGTCGTCGCCCTCGTTCACGAAGAACTCGAGACCGAGACAGGTGCGGCCCTCCTTCACGAGGAACGGTGACCAGACGCCGAAGTTCTGCACCCGGCCCACGCGCACGGCCGGGTCGTGGATGTAGATCCAGTTGTCGGGGAAGCCGGCTTCCTCGGGCACCACCAGCGCGACGGTCATGAAGTCGCGGTACCGCAGGTCGTCGGCGGCGGCGGTCACCGTGGCCGGCGGCGGAGGATCCATCGCCCGCAGCAACTCGCTCATCGGCATCGACGAGATCACGTGGGTGCAGTCGTAGGTGCGCTCCGCGCCGTCCTTGGACCGGGCCGTGACCGAGACGGCTCGGCCGTTCTCGTGACGCACCCGGGTGACGGCCGTCTCCATCGCGACGCGGGAGCCCCGTTCCTCGATGATCTCGGTGCAGCGTTCCCACATCATGCCGGGGCCGTACTTGGGGTAGTTGAACTCCTCGATCAGGCTCGTGACCTGCTTCGACTTGTCCTGTCGGAGCCGGAGCCGCTTGGGCTTGATCGCCTCCCAGCCGGCTCGGAACAGCGAGAGGTTCTTCACCCGCTGCGCACCCCAGTCGGCCTGCAGCTCGCGTACGGGCACTCCCCAGACCTTCTCGGTGTAGGTCTCGAAGAACGTCCGGTACAAGCGCCAGCCGAACCGCGCCGCGTAGAAGCCCTCGAGGTTGGTCTGGTCCTTCGGTCGTTTGATGCGCACCCAGACGTACGAGCCGATGCACTTGACCGCCTCCACGATCCCCAGGTTGCGCAGCGCGTTCATGGGCACCAGTGGGTAGTCGTAGAACTTGCCGTCGTAGAAGATCCGGCTCATGCGCGGACGCCGCAGGAAGTTCTCCTCGCCGAGGATCTCGAACCAGAGATCGTCGACGGGGGTGACCTTGGTGAAGAAGCGGTGGCCGCCGATGTCGAAGCGCCATCCGTCTCGCACCACCGTCCGGCTGATCCCTCCGACCACGTCGTCGAGCTCGAGGACCACGGGTCGGGCGCCGCGCCGGGTGAGCTCGTAGGCCGCAGTGAGGCCGGCCGGACCGGCTCCGATCACCACGACGTCGGGAGCGGCAGCGGTCTCGGCGGGCGTGGTCACGGGAAGCTCCGGCTCCTGGGCAGGCGGACGTGCGGCGGGCGGACGTGCGGCGGGCGGGCAGGGTGCGCAAGGGAGCGCCTCCGGCTTCGGCCGCCAGACGAGTGTACGGCCAGGGTCGTCCGAGTCACGGGACGGAGCTCCCGAGGAAGGCCAGGACGGCGTAGCCCACGAGGCCCCCGGCGGCCAGGGTCACCGCCAGGCGCTCGACCTGGCGGCGACCGGTGACCAGGGCCAGGGCGATCAGGAGCGGGAACGCGCCGAGTGCGTAGCGCTCCATCGAGTCGAGGTTCTCCGCCGAGAGGCCGACGAGCAGCGTCACCGCGCTGTACGCGACGAAGGGGGCGCGCATCCTCCGGGCCACCACGACCAGCAGGCCGAGGAAGACCACGGCCCACACGAGGTGGAGCCCCGAGCCGAACCGGTCACCACCGACGAGGTCGTGCGCCGCCCTCACCAGGCGGGAGACCGGGTCAACGAAGTCGCCGCGCAGCCGGGCGCGTTGCTGCACGGAGAACGGGAGCCACGGGTCGCGGCGGGTGGCCCCGACCCACACGAGGTATGCGCCCAGGCCCAGCACCGGTCCGGCGACGGCGGCGACGCGCGCGACCCAACCTCGGACCGTGACCCCGTGGCGGACGCGGAGCACCTCGAGCAGCGCCGGCACCGCGAGCAGCAGTCCGAGTGGTCGCGTCATTCCGGCCGCGAACCCGAGGGCGCCGGCAAGCGCGAAGCGCTCGGAGCCCAACGCCAGGAACACCCCCACCGCGAGCGCGAGAGCCGTGGCGTCGGCGTAGCCCATCACCAGGGCGCTCGCAGCCGGGAGCAGCGCGGCGAACCACGCTGCGCGAGCAGCGGCAGCCACGTCGCCGGTCTCCTGCAGCGTCAGTCGATGCAGCAGCGCCCCGAACACGAGCGCGCTCACGTTCGCGATGAGGAGCAAGGCCACGGCGTCGTGGCCCAGGAGCAGCGCGCCGAGCCCACGCGCCGCCAGCGGTACCAACGGGAAGAAGCGCAGCGCAGCGGTCGGCACGGCGTCGTACCCGTGCTCGGCGATGTCCCGGTAGTAGGCCGCGTCCCAGGCGAACAGCCCCTGCCCGAGCTGCACGGGCCGCGCGCCTCGGCCGACCTCGTCGAAGACGTGGCGCGCCAGCAGGAGCGCCCCCAGCACCAGCGCGCGCGCGGCGAGCCAGGGCACGAACGCGACACGCAGGTCTTGGCGCACGAAGCGGGTCCGCAGGACCCTCACGACGCCGGGTACTCGGTGAGGCCCATGAAATCGAAGAAGTTGACGTCGTCGAACTGGACCCGCACGCGCAGCTCGGGCCGACGTGCGCCGATCGCTGCGCCGAGCTCCTCGCACCGTCCTTCGACGCTGCGGTAGCCCAGCGACACCACGTACCAGATCCGGGCCCCGTCGGCCCGCTCCAGGATCCGACGCGCCACATTGTCGGTATCGGTTGCGTCGATGCGCTGTCGGTAGTCGACCCAGTTCACCCGTTTCGGGCCGCTGAGCGCGGGGAAGGTCACCTCGTCCAGACCCCGGGCCCCACCGAGCACACGGTGCACCGAGGGCCCGAGCTGATCCGGGCAGTAGACGACCACGTCGCCGGGCTGCGCCTCGGCCCCGATCACGGCCGCGACCTCCCCGGCCTGGGTGCGCTGGTCCTGCACGTTGCGGACGCCGCCCACGATTCCCGCCGCGAGCAACGCGCTCAGTACCCCGATCCGGACCCGCGAGTCGGCGAAGACCAGGGTCCCCATGGCCATGGCCAGCATCAGCAACGGCGCACCGATGCTGGCGTAGCGACCGTCGAAGGCTGTGCCCGAGGCGTACGACAGGACCAGGCCGAGCGTGATCGACCCCACGCCCACCACCAGTTCCCGCCGCACGACCGGACGTGTCCGGAGATCCAGGTCAACGTGACGGGCATCGACCGCGGCGCCGAAGAGCGCAAGCAGCGGGAGGGCGGCTGCGAGCAGCACGTACCCGTACGCCGCACCGTGAAACGGCCTGCCGATGCCCGAGAACTGGCCGACGAAAGCCGCGAACCCCGACCACGGCAGGCGTGGGTCACCCCACGGCGTGCCGGTGTGGCCCAACTGGTACCACACGGTCGGTAGCCAAGGCACGTAGGCGAGGCCGCCGACCACCATCGCCGCGATCACCCACCGGGCGCTGCGACGCTCGTGTGCGGTCCCGCCACGCCACGCGCGCACGAGCATCACGATGCCGACCGTTGCGAGCAGGTAGTACGACCAGTTGTGGGTGTAGAGCAACGCCGCGACGACGAGCGCAACGAGCGCGCCCCGGCCGAGCGACGGCCGCTCCAGCGCCCGGACCACCGCCAGGTAGCCCCACGCAACGAGGAACATGACCAGCGCGTACATCCGTGTCTCGGTGGCGTAGCGGAACGAGTACGGCGCCGTGGCGAACACGAGCACCGCCGCCCATGCCGCGTACCGTCCACCCAGGCGGCGGCCCGCGAAGTACATCGCCGGGAACGTGGCCACGGAGATGACGCCCGACAGCGCCCGCACCGCGGTGTTCCCCTCCCCGAACGCCAACATCCAGAAGTGCAGCAGCACGTAGTACAGGGGTGGAGCCCCGTCGCGCTCGAGCACGCGGGGTAGATCGGACAGGGGCACCCGTGCGATGTTGACCGAGAGCGCCTCGTCGAGCCACAAGTTGCTCGACGTCACGACGCGCAGCACCAGCGACACGGCGAGGACCGCCCCCACCGCGACGGCAGCTACCACCACCGATCGGGAGCGCCGCGCCGGCGCGGTCGTCGGCTCGCCGGCACCGGAACTCACGGCGGACACGCTAACACCGGCCCCTCGCCCGAAGCGCTCAGCCGGTCACCTTCGGAACCACCTCACGAGCAAACCGCTCGATGCTCTCGGACGCCGGCGCGTCGCGGAACCAGAGCACGAACTCGCGGCACCCCGCGTCGACGAACGCCTGGACCTTCTCCGCGACCTGATCGGGGGTCCCGACCAGGTTGTCGCGGATGTACTCGTCGGTGCCGACCAACTTGCGGAGCTGGCCCCCGTCGGGTGAGTCGCACCACGCACCCAGCTCCCGGTCGCTGTCGAAGATCCGGCAGTCCGGTCCGTGGGTCCGCACGATGTCGTCGAAGTCCCGGCCCTCCTGCTCGCAGTGGCGGCGCAGCACCTCGGACTTGTGCACGAACTCGTCGAGGCCGACCTGCCAGTTCGTCTTGTCCGCATGACGGGCGGCGATCCGGAGGGTGACCTGCTCGCCGCCTCCGCCGATCCAGACCTCGGGCCGGGGCTGGAGCGGCTTCGGGTCGCAGAACGCGCCGTCGAAGGTGAGGTGGCGACCCGCATACGTGACCGTCTCCTCGGTCCAGAGACGGCGCAC
>JBJSXO010000350.1:0-4105 GCA_046086425.1 Actinomycetota bacterium
CCCATTGCGCAAGATTCCCCACTGCTGCCTCCCGTAGGAGTCTGGGCCGTGTCTCAGTCCCAGTGTGGCTGGACATCCTCTCAGACCAGCTACCCGTCGACGCCTTGGTGGGCCGTTACCCCACCAACAAGCTGATAGGCCGCGAGGCCATCCCGAAGCGGAATCCATTTCCTCACCGGATCATGCGATCCGGTGAGGGTATCCGGTATTAGCACCGGTTTCCCGGTGTTGTCCCGGTCTTCGGGGCAGGTTCCTCACGTGTTACTCACCCGTTCGCCACTGTCCCCCCGGGGCAAGCCCCGGGGTTCTCGTTCGACTTGCATGTGTTAAGCGTGCCGCCAGCGTTCGTCCTGAGCCAGGATCAAACTCTCCATCGAGACTCCGCTCCCCCGGGCCGTCGGCTCGTGTGCACGAGATCCGGTCGGGAGAGGCGAAATCGGAGAGTCGCCTGTCGGGTGTCACTTCACCCTCGAGGCAACTCGCACGGCGGCCTCCGACCGGCTCCGAGGAGCCGGCATCGGTCTCACCGTGCGGAATTGCGTTGTGGTCGTCATCGCCTGATGGTTGCTCGCTCTCGCTCGCATCCACCTGGGCTGCCCGGGCCCGAGGGCTCGGGGCATGGCGGCGATGACGCCCGCACTGGCTTTTGGCGTTCCTATTCCGTTGTCAAGGAGCCGCTCGAGGCAGGCTCCGCCGCTGGCCGGGCCCGGGGGCCAGACCACGACGACTCCGCCTCGACCGGACGGTGGCGCCGGTTCCGGCCTCGCCCCGAGGGGCTGGGGTCCGGCTGCGTGCCAGGTGTCCGGGTCAGCCCGCCGATGCCGCCGGGATACCCGGGAAGCCTTCGGTGGGCGGATCGGTGATGCTAGCGGCTCGGGAGGCCACCTGCAACGCGGGCGACGCCTCACCGCCCGTTTCTCACGCCTCCGGGACGCGGATCCGGGCCCAGCGCCGCTTCCCGACCTGTACCAGGACGCCGTGGAGCTCGGCCGGGGCGTACGTGGCGTCGGCATCGGCCACCACGGCACCGTCGAGGCGCACCCCGCCCTGGCCGATCATCCGGGCGCCCTCCTTGTTGGAGGCCACCAGTCCGGCCTGGCGCAGCACGTTGGCCAGGCGGACCCGCCCGTCGACGCACTCCGCCACGTCGAGCGGGTGCTCGGGCACGTCGGTGGGCGCCTCCCGGGCTCGGAACACCTTGTCGAACTCCGCCTCGGCCAACGCCCCGGCTCCGGGACCGTGGTAGAGGTCGATCACGGTCCGGGCCAGCAAGCGCTTGGCCTCGACCGGCGCCAGGTCGCCACGGGTCAGGGCGGCGGAGACCTCCTGCACCTGGTCGGGGTGCCAGCCGGTCGTGAGCTGGAAGTACCTCGACATGAGTGGGTCGGGCAACGACATCAGCTTGCCGAACTGCTCGGGCGGCGCCTCGGCGATACCCACGTAGTTCCCGAGCGACTTCGACATCTTGTTCGCACCGTCGAGCCCCTCGAGCAACGGCGTGGTGAGCACGACCTGGCCCTCCTGACCGCGCTGCTCCTGGAGGGTCCGGCCCATGAGGTTGTTGAAGAGTTGGTCGGTCCCGCCGAGCTCCACGTCGGCGCGCACCTCCACGGAGTCCTGGCCCTGCAGCAGCGGGTACAGGAACTCGGTGAGCGAGATCGGGGACCCCGCGCCGTAGCGCTTCCGGAAGTCGTCCCGTTCGAGCATGCGCGCCACCGTGGTGCTGGCCGTAAGGCGCAGCACGGCCTCCATGTCCATCGGCCCCAGCCACGACGAGTTGCGATGGACCTCGAGGCGACCGGTGTCGAAGTCGAGCACGCGCCGCACCTGCTCGAGGTAGGTCTCGGCGTGGGCGTCGACCTCTGCGCGCGTGAGCCGGGGCCGGGTCGCCGAACGACCCGAGGGGTCACCGACCTGCGCCGTGAAGTCGCCGATGATGAGGACGGCGACGTGGCCGAGGTCCTGGAACTGCCGTAGCTTGCGCAGCACGACGGCGAAGCCGAGGTGAATGTCCGACGCCGTCGGGTCGATGCCGAGCTTCACCCGCAGCGGCGCGCCCCGCTCGAGCTTGCGCCGGAGATCGGCCTCGCTGATGAGTTCGACGGCGCCTGCGGCCAGAATCCGGAGCTGCTCGTCGACGGAGGTCATGGTCGGGTCAGGCTACCGGCGGCGCTCGGGAGCCGAGCGGCTCGTCCGTGCGCGCGCGGCACGACGCGGCTCCGGGACACCGGGGACCGTGCAGCGCCACGGTTGCGTGTCGCCCTTGCCGGGCGCGAGACCGATGCGGGGCGTCCAACAGACCTCGTCGGGGGGGGCCATCCCATCGTCGACGACGCGCACGGGACCCCGGGTCAGGTCGATGCCGTCGTGGACGCCCGACAAGCCGAGCGCCTGGGCGAGCTTCGCCGGCCCCGAGGTCAGATCCCGGTCGCGACGGGCGGCCACCCGACGCGAACGCATCACCTCGATCCCGTCGACCGGGATGCCGGCCCGCAGGAGCACCGCACTCGCCGCGCCCGGCGCGCCGGTGACCACGTTCACGCACCAGTGCATGCCGTAGGTGAAGTACACGTACAGGTGTCCCGGCGGCCCGAACATGGAGGCCGTGCGGGGGGTGGGCCCGCGGAACCCGTGGCTCCCGGGGTCGTCGGCGCCCCCGTAGGCCTCCACCTCCACGATGCGCACCGCAAGCGGGCCGGCCGGGTCGTCGTGGACGAGGACCTTGTGGAGCAGGTCGGGAGCGACGGTGAGGGCGTCGCGCGCAAAGAACGCACGCCCGAGTCGCCGCCCGCGTCTCACCCGGCGGAGGACGCCGACACCCGCTGGGCGAGCCACGCCTGTGCGGCGGCCAGCTGCGGGCCGAGGGGCTCCGGGCCCCCGCCACCGGGGGTGGTGCGGCGCTGCACCGCCTGGCCCGGCTCGAGCAGGCCGAGGGCATCGGGACCCAGGCGCGGGTCGGTCATCACGAGCTCGTCGAGGGGCACGCCGCGCTCGGAGGCCTGGCGCACCATGGCGCCGACCACGGCGTGCGCCTCTCGAAAGGGCATGCCGCGCGCCACGAGCCACTCGGCCAGGTCGGTCGCCGCCACCGAGGGCGAGTCGGCGGCGGCACGCATCGCGTCGGGACGGAACTCGGCAGTACCCAGCATCCCGGTGACGGCCACGAGCGCAAGCCGTGTGGTGTCGACGGTGTCGAACAAGGGCTCCTTGTCCTCCTGGAGGTCGCGGTTGTACGCCAGGGGTAGGCCCTTGAGCGTTGCGAGCAAGCCCGTGAGATTCCCGATCACCCGTCCGGTCTTGCCGCGGGCCAGCTCGGCGATATCCGGGTTCTTCTTCTGCGGGAGCATCGACGACCCGGTCGAGTAGGCGTCGACCAGGCGCAGGAACCCGAACTCGTCGCTGGTCCACAGCACCACCTCCTCGCCGATGCGGGAGAGGTGCACCATGACCATCGTGCACGCGAAGCACACCTCGGCCACGAAGTCACGATCCGACACCGCGTCGATCGAGTTCTCGAACCGGCGCGCGAACCCGAGCTCGGCGGCGGTGCCGTCGGGATCGAGCGGCAGACTCGACCCCGCGAGCGCGCCGGCGCCCAGTGGGGACACGTCGGCCCGGGCCAGCGCGTCCTCGAGCCGATCCACGTCACGAGTGAGCGCCCAGAAGTGCGCGAGCAGGTGATGGGCGAGCAGCACGGGCTGGGCACGCTGGAGGTGGGTGTAGCCGGGGAGGTAGACGTCGGTCCCCACTTCGACGGCGCGCGCGACGAGCATCTCCCCCAAGGAGACGACGGCACTGGCGATCACCGCACCCTCGCGTTGCACGTACCGGCGAAGGGCCGTCGCAACCTGGTCGTTTCGGCTTCGGCCGGTGTGGAGCTTCGCCCCGGCCTCGCCGGCGAGCTCGGTGACGCGACGCTCGACGGCCGTGTGGATGTCCTCGTCGGTCGGCGCGAACACGAACGACCCCTCGACCAGCTCACCCTCGACGGTGTCAAGGGCGGCGAGCACCGCATCGACCTCGTCGATGCCGAGCAGGCCGACCCGGCCGAGCATGCGCACGTGCGCCCGCGAGCCTCGACGTCGATCGGCGCCTGGCGTCCGAT
>JBJSXO010000351.1:0-7380 GCA_046086425.1 Actinomycetota bacterium
CTGGCCCCGATCATGCTGCTCTTCGTGCTCGCGCCGCTGCCGGCGATCGTGCTCGGCGGCCGGTGAGGGCACGGGAGCGGCACGCCGGGCGGAGCATCTACCCACCACGTACCACCCACCACGCGACGGAGGAGACTGCCATGCACGACACGACCGACATCCCTATCCCGCAGGAGCCCGGCGCGACGGACGACCGAGCGGCGGCCGGTCCGGGCGGAGAGGAGGGCATGGCCACGGCCGAGCTGCTCGGCAACGCGGCGCTCGGGATCGCAGCGCTCGTCGCGATCTGGGCGGTGCTGCAGGCCGTAGGCCTCGACGTGATGGACTGGATCCGCGCCCAACTGCAGGTGTGAGCACGGATCGGGTTGCGGTGGTCCGGCGCGACGGCGAGCGGGGCAGTGCCACGCTCGCACTCGTCGTTGCGGCCGGGCTTGCCCTGGTGGTGTTCGTCACGCTTGTCGACGTCGTCACGATGCAGTTCACCCGCAGCGTGCTGCGCGCGGCGGCCGACGAGGCCGTCCGGGTCGGGAGCCGGGCGGACGCCCCGGTCGCCGCGTGCGAGGCTCGGGCGCGGTCGGTCCTCGAAGGGCTGCTCGGGCGCACCCTGCGCGCCCGCGTCTCGTTCACGTGCGGCGTCTCGGGGACGCCTCCGGTGGTCGACGCCCGGGGGGAGCTGACGCTGGTGCCGTGGCTCCCCGGCCTGCCCGAATGGCCGCTCGTGGTGCGCAGCACCGCCGTGCAGGAGGCACTCCGATGACCCGTAGCGGCGAGCGGGGCTTTGCGGCGCTCGAGCTCAGTGCCGGCGTGGCGCTGCTCGTGCTGCCGGTCGCGCTCCTCGTCCTCGCCCTGCCCCAGTGGGCGTCCCACCAGGCACTGGCCCGGCTCGCCGCCCGCGATGCCGCTCGGGTCGTGGCCCGGGCCGGGTGGTGTGACCAGGCGGCGGGCCGGCGGGCGGTGAACCGGCTTGCGGCTACCGCCGACTTGGCGCCGGGAACGCTGGGCCTGGACCTGGACTGCACGGCATCGGCACCCTTGCCCCGGGCGGGAGTGGTGACGGCACGCGTCACCGTGGTGATGCCGGCCCTCGCCGTGCCCGTCCTCGGCGAGGCGGCGGCGTGGCGCTGGACTGCGGGGCACCGTGAACCGGTCGATCCCTACGGAAGCCGGCCGTGAGCGCCCGGGGCAGTGTCACGGTGTGGCTGCTCGGCCTGGCGCTCATGCTTGTGCCGCTCGGTGGCCTCGCCCTCGACCTCGGTCGTGCGTCTTCCGAGCGGCGGGCGCTCGCGGCGGCGGCTGACGCCGCTGCGTTGGCGGGTGGGGGCGCGCTCGACGAGGCCCGGTATCGGCGCGACGGCACCGTGGCGCTCGACCCTCGCCTCGCCGAGCAACGGGCTCACGTCTCGCTGGCGGCGCAGCTGGACCGGGCTGCCCTGCGGTCGGTGGTCGTGCGGGCCGATCCCGAGCAGGTCACGGTCGTGGTCGAGGGCGCGGTCGACCTCACGCTCCTGCGCCTCGTCGACGGGGGTGCACCGTTCACCGTGCGGGTGTCGTCGACGGCCCGGCCCCATCGGCTCCCCTGAACGACGGGCTGTTCGCTCCAGGGCACGGGGTGGGGCGCCCGGGACAGTGGTAGACCCGGGACATGGGATACGCCGACGACGTCTTCGATCTGACCGGACGAGTCGCCCTGGTCACGGGCGGCAGCCGGGGCCTCGGTCGCGAGATGGTGCTGGCCTTCGCCCGCTCCGGTGCCGACGTGGTCATCACCAGTCGGAAGCTCCACGCGTGCGAGGCGGTGGCGCGTGAGGTGCGCGAGACCACCGGACGCGACGCGCTGGTCCACGCCTGCAACGTCGGCCACTGGGACGAGCTCGACGGGCTCGTCGACGCGGCGTACGGCCACTTCGGCCGGGTCGACGTCCTGGTCAACAACGCGGGGAAGTCGCCGCTGTACCCCAGCCTGCTCGAGCTCGACGAGGGCCTGTGGGACGCGGTGTTCAACCTCAACATCAAGGGTCCGTTCCGGTTGTCGGTCCTGGTTGGCACCCGGATGCTCGACGCAGGTCGCGGCTCGATCGTGAACATCTCCACCAGCGGGGCGCTGCGCCCGGACCCGTCGTTCGTCCCGTACGCCGCGGCGAAGGCGGGCCTCAACAACGTCACCGAGGCGTTGGCCAAGGCCTTCGGTCCGACCGTGCGGGTCAACTGCATCTCGGCCGGACCGTTCGAGACGGACGTGACGAAAGGCTGGGCGGAGGAGTCCAAGCGGCCGGGTGGCCTGCCGACGTTCGCGATGCGGCGTATCGGCCAGCCCGACGAGATCGTGGGCGCCGCGCTGTACTTCGCCAGCGACGCGTCGAGCTTCACCACCGGCGCGCTGCTGCGTGTCGACGGCGGCATGCCCTAGGAGCGGGAGCGACCGACGGGAGGAGCGGGAGCGACCGACGGGAGGAGCGGGAGCGACCGAAGTAGAGAATCAGCGGCCGAACTCGAGCCGCTGGGCCTCCCGGGCCATTCGCCCGAAGCGGGGATCGGCCTCGCGGCGGGCCGCCGGGTCGCTGCGTTGCTCGGCCTCCTCGGCCTCGGCGCGCAAGGCCTGCCACGCCGCGTAACGCTCGGCGTCGAGGTCGCCGCGCGCGATCGCGGCGAGCACGGCGCAATCGGGCTCGTGGGTATGGGTGCAGTCGCGGAACCGGCAGGCCTCGTCGAGATCCCGGGCCACGTCGTCGAACGCGGTGTCCACGGTCTCGACGTCGGTGAAGAGCCCGATCTCGCGTAATCCGGGGGTATCGACGAGCACGCAGTGACCCGGCAGCACGTGCAGCTCACGCGAGGTGGTGGTGTGCCGGCCCTTGCTGTCACCACTGCGCACTTCGTTGGTCGCGGCCAGCTCGCGACCGGCGAGGGCGTTCACGAGGGTCGACTTCCCAGCGCCGGACTCACCGACGAACGCCACCGTGGAGTCGGCGACGACGCGCCGCAGCACGGCCAAGCCGTCTTCGGTGCGGGTCGACGTGACGATCACGTCGACGGCCGGTGCCGCGCGAGCGACGCCGGCGGCTGCGCTGGCGACGTCGTCGGGTTCGAGCAGATCGGCCTTGGTGAGCACCACCACCGGGACCGCGCCGGAGTCGATCACCTGCACCACGAAGCGCTGGATGCGCCCGGGCTTCACCGGGCGGTCGAGGCCGCACACGATGCCGACCCGGTCGAGGTTGGCGGCGATGAGCTGGGGGCCGCCGCGGGTGGGGTCCCGTCGCTGGAGCAGCGAGGTGCGCTCGAGCACGGTGACGATGGACTCGTCGTCGACCAGCACCCAGTCGCCGACCGCGAGCGGCGCCAGGCCCGGCCGCAAGGGACGCACGCCGACCTCGTGAGCTCCGGCGACCACGACCGCGACCCCGTCGTGGCGTACCACCCGGGCCGGCTCGGTGCCCGGGGCCCGGCCCGCGGCGCGCTCCGCCCAGCGCGTGCTCCAGCCGAGTGCCGCCAGCGCGTCGGGGCCGAGCGGAGGTCGAGGCACGGTCCCAGTCAACCAGCGCTACCCGCCGCCCTCGCGGCGGACCTTGTCGCGCAGCGCGAACTTCTGGATCTTGCCGGACGCCGTCCGGGGGAACTCGTCCTCCACCCGGAGGTCCTCGGGGAACTTCTGCCGAGCGAGGCCGGCCGCCGTGAGGTGCGCGCGCACCTCGTCGAGCGTCGGTGCCCGTGATCCCGGCATCATCCGCACGAAGGCGCAGGCGTGCTCGCCGAGGCGGGGATCGGGCGCCGCGACCACGGCGACCTCGCTGATCCCGGGCATCTGCTGGAGGAGCTCCTCGACCTCGGCCGCCGAGATGTTCTCGCCCCCGCGAATGATGATGTCCTTCTTGCGGTCGGTGATGGTGATCGCCCCGTGGCGGTCGCGCACGCCGATGTCACCGGTGGCGTACCACCCGTCGGTATCGACCGCGGCCTTGGTGAGGGCCGGGTTCGTGTAGCCGACGAACAGGTCGGGTCCGCGCGTCCAGATCTCGCCGGGCCCGTCACCGACGTCGGTGCCGTCGTCGTCCACCAGCTTGAGGTCGACGCCGGGCATCGGGATGCCGTCGGTGAGGTTGCGCTGCGCGCGGTCGTCGTCGAACGACGACCCGGTGGTGGACGGATGCTCGGTCGATCCGTAGGAGCGCAGGAGCTTGATGCCGAGCGCCTCGGCCCGCTCCGCCACCGCGGCCGGGACTGCGGAGCCCCCCATGCCGACCTGCCGGATCGCCCGGTGGTGGGCCTCGGTGCACTGTGGATGGTCGAGCAACGAGGTGAGGAAGTAGGTGGAGCCGCTCCCGGACGAGCAGTCGACCTCGAGCAGCGCGTCGAGGACCATGCCCGGGTCCCAGACGTCGATGAGGTACACGGGCAGGCTGCGCAGCACCGGGCTGAGCAGCCCGCCCTGCATGCCGATGGCGTGGCCGACCGGCGCGCCCACGAGGGTGGGCCGCCCGCCGAGCGCGCCCATGTGGTTCATGTGGAGCATCTCGGCGTTGAGGGTGCGGTGGGTGTGGATCACGCCCTTGGGATCAGCGGTGGTCCCCGAGGTGTACCCGACGACGGCGGGTGTGTCGGGGTCGGGCCGGGCCGGGGCGAAGTCGGCGCCCTCCAGGACGAGGTCGTCGAAGCGCAGCGTGCCCGCCGGACCGTCACCGACGAACGCGACCAGTTCGAGGGCCTCCGCACCCTGCGACGCTCGTTCGTAGTCGCGCACGAAGTCGCGCGATCCGAACCGGTCGAAGGAGAGGAAGGCCTTGGCCCCGGACTCGCGCAGGATGTGGCCCACCTCCTTGGGGCCGTAGAAGTGCACGATCGGCACGAGGACGACGCCGAGCATCGCTGCGCCGTAGAACGTGATCGACGCCTCGAAGCAGTTGGGCATCTGGAAGGCCAGGACGTCGCCCTCCCCGATGCCCCGGGCCGCGAGGCCGGCGGCGAGACCCCGGGCCAGCCGGTCGCAGTCGGCGAACGTGTAGCGGGCAGGACGGGTGTGGGACCACACCCGGAACTCGAGCCCGGGGTTCGCCGAGAGGCCGCGCAGGATGTGCGTGGTGAGCGTGTCGTCGGTCCAGTGGCCCTCGGCCAGGTAGCGGGCGCGCAACTCCGGTGCGGTCTCCCGCAGCTCCCACGGCGGCTCGGTCATGGATCTCCCTTCTCCGACCCCCAGCATGGCCCGGAATTGACACGCGTGTCAGGCAGGGGCAACGCTCTCGGTCGGTCCTGACCGCCGGGGTCCCCGTCCCCGGACGCGCAGCAGCGAGGAGCGAACCACCCCATGGGGGAGCAGACGCGGTTCTTCGACGACGTGCAGGAGGGCGACGCCGCCCCCGAGATCGTCCACGAGCTCACCCGAACCGACCTCGTCGCCTACGCCGGGGCGTCAGGCGACTTCAACCCGATGCACCACGACGAGGTCCAGGCCACCGCAGCCGGGCTCCCGTCGGTGTTCGGCCACGGCATGTTCACGATGGGCCTGCTGGGCAAGGCCCTCACCGACTTCGTCGGCGTGGGCAACCTCGAACGCTACGGAGTCCGCTTCACCCAGCAGACCTGGCCGGGGGAGACGCTCACCACGAAGGTGCGGGTCGCGCGGAAGTTCTCCGAGGACGACACCCACAAGGTCGAGCTCGAGTGCGCCGTGGTCAACCAGGACGGCGCGGCGAAGATCCAGGGCACGGCCGTGGCCGTGCTCCCGACCCGCTGAGCGCCGGGTCACCGGTGGCGGCGCGCTTCGACCTTCCCACCCCCGACGAGGAGACCGCGCCCTTCTGGGAGGCAGTCAACGACGAGCGGCTCCTGATCAAGCGCTGCCGGGCGTGCGCGCGGTTCCACTTCTACCCCCGCCCGTTCTGTCCGCACTGCTGGAGCCCCGAGGTCGAGTGGCACGAGGCATCAGGCCGGGCCACCCTCTACACGTGGTCGGTGGTGCACAACAACGACCTGCCGCCGTTCAACGAGCGGGTTCCCTACGTGGCTGCGCTGGTGGACCTCGAGGAGGGGCCGCGCATGATGACCAACGTGGTCGACTGCCCGTTCGAGGAGCTCGAGGCCGACATGGCCCTCGAGGTGGTGTTCGAGCAGGTGTCCGACGACCCGCGGGTCCTGCTGCCTCGGTTCCGTCCGGTGCCGGGGTGAGGCTATGACGACCCCCGATGGCGCGGCCGTGCCCGCCGAGCCCGACGCACGCGACTGGAGCTTCCGGTACGAAGCGCCGATCAACGACGTGTTCCCCGCGCTCCACGACGCGCAGGCGGCTTGGCTGAGCCAGATCGACTCGCTCCGGGCGCCGGACCGCAAGACCCACGAGCTGATCCGCATGGTGTGCACCGTGATCGCGCGCAACGAGGTAGGCATCGTGCGCCACGCGCGGCTGGCCCGCGAGGTGGGCGCGACGTGGGAAGAGGTCCTGGGCTCGATCATGCTCACCTGCGTAGCCTTCGGCGTCGGTCCCGCGGTGTGGGCGATACCGCACGCCCGAGCCGGGTTCGACGCCGCACCCCAGCTGGAGGATGACGATGACGAGTGACGCGCCGTTCCGGGTGCTGCCTCGGATCACCGAGCGCAACGAGCCCTTCTGGGCGTCGGGTCGCGACGGGGTGCTCCGGTTCCAGCGCTGTCAGGGTTGCGGGTACTGGATCCACCCGCACTCGGTCCTGTGCCCACGCTGCCTGGGCAAGGACATCGCCTACGAGGCGGTGTCCGGTCGCGCGACCGTTCACACCTTCACGATCAACCACCAGGCCTGGATGCCGGTGCCCGAACTGCCCTTTGCCCTCGCCATCGTCGAGTTCCCGGAGCAGGAGGGACTACGTCTCACCACCGTGATCGTCGGTTGCCCGGTCGACGACGTGCGCATCGGCATGCCGGTGACCGTGACGTTCGAGGCGCACGAAGACGAGAACGTCTGGATCCCCATGTTCACGCCGGTGAAGGGAGACGCGTGACCACGCCTGAGCATCTGACCGTGATCAGCGGCGTCGGGCAGTCGGACGTCGGCCGGCGGCTGTTCCGTGACCCGCTCGAGCTCACGCTCGACGCGTGCGTCGAGGCGATCGCCGACGCCGGCCTCACCACCGCCGACATCGACGGCATCGCGACCTATCCCGGGCCCGGTGGTGAGCCCCCGGGCTTCACCGGGGCGGGTGCCGTGGAGGTCCACGACGCGCTGCGGCTCGACCTCGGGTGGTGGAGCGGGGGCATCGAGCGACCGGGCCAGCTCGGCGCGGTGATCGACGCGTGCATGGCGGTGGCGTTCGGTCTTGCGAAGCACGTGCTGTGCTTCCGGAGCGTCTTCGAGGGCAGCGCGCAGGGCCAGGGAGGACGTGCCGCCGTGATTTGACAGATTAGACGCAGTAG
>JBJSXO010000352.1:0-12992 GCA_046086425.1 Actinomycetota bacterium
GTACCGGCGACCTTGAAGTCCATGTCACCGAACGCGTCCTCGGCGCCGAGGATGTCGGTCAGGGTGACGTACTTGCCCTCGTGGAACACCAGGCCCATGGCAATGCCCGCGACCGGAGCCTTGATCGGCACCCCTGCGTCCATGAGCGAGAGGGTCGAGCCGCACACCGACGCCATCGACGTCGAGCCGTTCGACGCGAGCACGTCCGATACCACCCGCAGCGTGTAGGGCCACTCGACTGCGTTGGGGACGACCGGCACGAGCGCGCGCTCGGCCAACGCGCCGTGGCCGATCTCACGCCGCTTGGGCGAGCCCACCCGACCCGTCTCCCCGGTGGAGAAGGGCGGGAAGTTGTAGTGGTGCATGTAGCGCTTGCGGTCGTCGATGCCGATGGTGTCGAGCATCTGCTCCATGCGGGGCATGCCGAGCGTGGTGACGGTGAGCACCTGCGTCTCACCGCGCTGGAACAGGCCGGTGCCGTGCGCCGTGGGGATCAGGTCGACCGCGGCCGACAACGGCCGCAGGTCGGCGGTGCCACGGCCGTCGATGCGCATGCCTTCCTCGACGATGCGCGTGCGCACGACCTGCTTCTGCAGCGAGCGGAACGCCTTCTTGATCTCGCCGACGCGCCCGGCGAACTGGCCCGGCGCGTCGTCGTTGCCCACGAGGGTGGCGACGAGGCCGGACTCGATCTCGGCGAGCTTGGTGTTGCGGGCGTTCTTGTCGGCGATGAACATCGCCTCACGGGTCTCCGCGATCACTGCGGCCGCGACCGCGTCGAAGACGTCGGGCTCGTAGTCGAAGCGAGGCTGGTACGACTTCACCTCGATCGGACCCCGTGCCTGCTGGACCGCGCGCACCAACTCGAGCTGGAGGTCGATCGACGCGAGGATCCACTGCTTGGACCACTCGAGGCCGTCGGCGAGGACGTCCTCGTCCACCTTCGGTGCACCGTTCTCGTAGAGCTCCCAGGTGACCTCGGTACCGCCCGCCTCCACCATCATGATCGCGACGTCGCCGTCGTGGAGCTTGCGCCCCGCCACGACCATCTCGAAGGTGGACTGGTCACCCTCCTGGTAGGTGGGGTGGGCGCGCCACTCGCCGTCGATGTGCGCGATGCGCACGGCGCCGATCGGGCCGTTGAAGGGGAAGCCCGACACCATCAGCGCCGCCGAGGCGCCGTTGATCGACGCGACGTCGTGCGGGTTCTCGAGGTCGGCACCGAGGATGGTCGCGATGACCTGGACCTCGTTGCGGAAGCCGTCCGGGAACGACGGGCGCAGCGGCCGGTCGGTGAGCCGGCAGGTGAGGATGGCCTGCTCGCCGGGGCGACCCTCGCGGCGGAAGAACGAGCCGGGGATCTTGCCCGCGGCGTACATGCGCTCCTCGACGTCGACGGTCAACGGGAAGAAGTCGATGCCCTCGCGGGGCGTGCTGGTGACGACGGTCGACAGCAGGGTGGTGTTCCCGAGCTGGACGAGGACGGCGCCGTCGGCGAGCCGGGCGAGGCGCCCGGTCTCGAGCGACATGACGAGGCCCGCGTCGTTGACGGGGCCGGAAACGCAAATCGCCTCGGAGGACGATGCCATGGGAACTCCCTTGTGCTCCTGTGCTCCGACGAGCCGGGGCGGTTCCCAGTTGTCAGGGTCCGGGCGGCAGCCCGGGCCTTGGCGACTGACAACCGACGGCGAGCCCGTCGGTCTTCGCGGGGACCTTCCTCGCGAAACGAGGAGCGCAACGGTGCGCTCCTCGGGTCTTCTTCGCCTACCGGCGCAGGCCGAGCTCGGCAATGAGCGCCCGGTACCGCTCGACGTCGTTGCGTCGGAGGTAGTCCAGAAGCCGCCGACGCCGGCCGACCAGCATGAGCAGACCCCGGCGCGAGTGATGGTCCTTCTTGTGGACCTTCAGGTGCTCCGTGAGGTGGTTGATCCGCTCGGTGAGGATCGCCACCTGCACCTCCGGCGAGCCGGTATCGGTCTCGTGGAGGCGGTGCTGCTGGATCGTTGCGGCCTTGTCGGGCATTGGCGTTGCTCGAGCCCTTGCTTCGAGGGGAGAAGGACCGGCGGTCGCCGGCACCGGGCAAGGCTACCAGGCCCCACCGGAGGCGTACCGGGCGACGATCTCGGCCGCCCGTGCGCAGTCGTCGGCCATCTGGCGCACGAGCGCCTCGACCGAATCGAAGCGCTCCTCCCCCCGCAGTCGCTCGACGAAGCGGACCCGGGCGGGCTGGCCGTACAGGTCCCCCGAGAAGTCGAGCAGGTGGGCCTCGAGCAGCGACCGCTCCTGGTGGGCATGGAAGGTCGGGCGCCGCCCGAGCGAGATCGCCGCAGGGTGCTCGGTGCCGTCGGGGGTGAGGTAGGTGCCGGCGTAGATGCCGTCGGCCGGGAGACAGATGCGGCTGGGGACCGCGACGTTGGCGGTCGGGTAGCCCAGCTCGCGGCCCCGGCGGTCGCCGGGCTCCACCGTCCCCCACACCTCGTGGGGCCGGGGTGGGCGTCCCAGCAGCGCAGCGGCGTCGCGGACCCGGCCGGCGCCGAGCAGGCGGCGGATCTCCGTGGACGAGTAGGGAAGGCCGCTCGTCTCACCCTCGATCGGCACGAGCCCGAGCCCGAGCACCTCGAAGCCCAGCTCGGCGCCCATCTGCTCGAGGAGCCGGACGGTGCCGTGGCGCCGATGCCCGAAGTGGAAGTCCGCGCCGACGATCACCAGCTGCGCGTCGAGACGGCCGACGAGCTCGTCCCGGACGAAGTCCTCGGCCGCTTCCTTGCTGCGGATCTCGTCGAAGTGCAGCACGCAGGTGCGGTCGACGAAGCCGGTGGCACCGAGCAGCTCGATCTTCTGCTCGAGCGTGGAGAGCTGCTTGGGCGCCGACTCGGGGCGCACGACCTCGGCCGGGTGGCGGTCGAAGGTCACGCACACCGCCTCGTGCCCCCGGGCCACGGCGAGCTCGTGGACCAGCCGGAGCACGGCCTGATGGCCGAGGTGCACCCCGTCGTACGCGCCGATGGTGACGACCGCGCCGCCGGGGCTGGCGACGAACTCCTCGAGCGAGGTGACCTCCATGCCCGCCATTCTGCTCAGGATCCGCCCGCGACCACGACCGCAGGGCGCAGCCCGGGGCCCCGGCGCTCGTAGACGGCGAGGAGCACGCCGTCGGGACCGAGCACCGCGACGGGGCCGTCGGCCGTCTCGCCGGCGAGCGCCCCCGGCAACGCCACCCCGTGGGTGACCCGGACCGCCTGCTCGGCGTCGACCGTCACCACGGGCAGGCCCCGCATCGCCTCGGCCGGCGTGCGCATCGCGCCGGCCGGGTCGGCTTCGATCACGTCGAGCGGCACCGCCTCGGACGCGCCGAAGGCCCCGACCCGGAGACGCCGCAGCGTGCCGAGGTGGGCGGGGCCCCCGAGCGCGGCACCGAGGTCGGCGGCAAGGGAGCGGATGTAGGTCCCGCTGCCGCACTCGACCCGGATCGTCGCCACAGGACGGTCGCCCGGCACGAAGTCCTCGACGTCGATGCAGTCGATCCGCACCGGCCGCGGCGCGCGTTCCACCTCCTCGCCCTTCCGGGCGAGCTCGTGCAGGCGCCGGCCTCCGACCTTGATCGCCGACACCATCGGTGGCACCTGCTCGACGCCACCGAGGAAGCCGAGCGCCGCGCGCTCGACCTGCTCGCGCGTCACGGGCATCGGCCGCTCGTCGAGCACGTCACCGGCGGCGTCGAGCGTGCTCGTGGCGACACCGAACACGACGGTGCCGCGGTACTCCTTGTCGGTCTCCTGGAGGAAGCGCAGCAGACGGGTGACCCGGCCGAGGCCGACGAGCAGGACACCGGTGGCATCGGGATCGAGGGTCCCCGCATGCCCGATGCGCCGCTGCCCGTACACCGAGCGCAGCTTCGCCACCACGTCGTGAGACGTCCAGCCACCCGGCTTGTCGACGACGACGAGGCCCGAATGCACCGACGCGCCCCGGCCGCCGGCGCCGACGTTCAGAGCGCGGCGGTGATGCGGGCGATCACCGTCGGCACGTCCAGCTCCGAGGTGAACCCGGCCGCGAAGCGGTGCCCCCCGCCTCCGTGGGCCTCGGCGACGCGGCAGACGTCCACCTCGCCGAGCGACCGCAGGCTCACCCGTATGGTGCCATCCTCCTCCTCCTTCAGCACGCAGGTGACCTCCGCCTCCGCGGCCCGCCGGAGAATGTCGATCAGTCCCTCGACCTCGTCGATGGCGACGCCGTGGCGGGCGAGCATCTCCTGGGTGATCACCGTCCAGACGAGGCGCTGCTCGCAGACCAGCTCGGCGTTCCCCAGCGCCTCACCCAGCAGCTGGAGGTACGCGAACCGATGCTCCTCGAAGAGCGCGCGCGACAACGCCGGAACGGGCACGTCGAACTCGGTGAGCCGGCGGGCGAAGTCGAACACCGCAGGAGTGGTCGTCTCGTACTGGAAGCGCCCGGTGTCGCAGATCAGCGCGGCGTAGAGACACACCGCGGCGTCCCGGTTGAGCGGGAGCCCGAGGGCGTCGATCAGCGTCTGGACGACGACGCTGCTCGCCGCGGCGCGCGGTTCGATCAGGTTGATCGAGCCGAAGCACTGGTTCGAGACGTGGTGGTCGATCACGACGAGCCGACGCGCTCCCTTCGCGGCCGGCTCGAGGTCCCCGAGACGGGACAGCGATCCGCAGTCGAAGGTGATCATCACGTCGGGCTCGCTCGGGAACTCGTCCGGCGGCGTGAGCAGCTCGAGACCCGGGAGGTCACGGTAGTGCGGCGCAGTCCGGAACGGCGTGGGGAACGACGCCACGACGTCGGCGCCATCGGCGCGCAGCACGTGCATCAGCGCGAGCATCGAGCCGAGCGCGTCGCCGTCGGGGTTCACGTGGCAGGCGAGCGCGATCTGCCGGGCACCGCGCACCGCGTCGACCGCCTCGGCCACCAGCGCAGCGGTGACTCGTGGATCGTCGTGCGGCGCGATGTCCATCACTCACTCGTCTCCGTCGGACGGTGGCGTCTCGTCGTGGATGGAGCGCAGGATCTCCTCCACCCGTTGGCCCTGCTCGATCGCCGGGTCGAGGACGAACTCGAGATCGGGCAGGTACTTCAACCGAACCTGCCGCCCCAGTACTCCCCGCAGATGCGGCGCCGCGTTGCGCAACGCCGTCTCCACCCCCTCGTCCCGACGCCCGAGCGCCGCATAGTAAACCTTCGCCTGGCGCAGGTCGCGGGTGACGTCGACCCCGGTGATCGTGACCATGGACAGCCGCGGGTCGCTCATCCGCTCGAGCTCCTCGGCGAGGACCTCGCGGACGACCTCGTTGATGCGGGCCGTGCGCGGGTAGCGCCGGGGCGAGTGACCGCGGCGGGTCACGGGTCCAGCGTCCCGTCGGCGTCGAGGTGGACGACCTCGACCTGCAGCACCTCGACGTCGGGGGCCGCGCTCACGAAGCGCTCGACGGTGTCGATCTGGGCGCGGAGGTGCCCGTCGCTGGCCGCGACCAAGGCCACGCCGATCTCGGCCCGCTGCCACTGGTCCTGGTACCCGGTCTCGGCGACCGAGCAGTGGATCCGGTGACGCAGACCGTCGACGATCGGCCGGACCGCCGCCCGCTTCACCTTGAGCGACCGGCTCTGCGGGACGCGGAGATCGAAGCGGAGCGCGGCCGCGTGCACCCCGCCATTGTGCCGCCGGTGTCGAGGACTCCCCATTCGGGGCCGACCCCGGCCCGGGGAGGCCCGTCAGCGGCTCACTGGCGACCGAGCTCGCGCAGGATGCGCCGGCCCAGGGGGCCGAGATCGAGATCCTCGTTCTGGCTGAGGGCCTCGAGCAGCGTGCGGGTGTCGAACTGCCCCACCTCGAGCTGACCCGAGGCGGTCATCTCCACGGCCTGGGCCAGGGTCTTCGGGCCGGAGTCTCCCGCCGGGGCCGTGGCGCGGCCGATGAAGAAGGCACCCACGGCGAGCAGCACGGCCATCCCGGCGACGAGCGCCCACACCGGCACCATCACGGTGCGCCGCCTCCGCACCGGAGCCGATGCGGCGGCGGGTGCCGGTTCAGGTGCCGGTTCAGGTGCCGGCTCGGTCTCGGACGTCGGGGCGTCGCTCACGGTTCCTCCTGGGTCCTGGTCTCGGTCTCGGTGCCAGGGTCACTGGCCGGGCGCGGCGCCCGCCACGACCCAGGAACGTTGCGAGCCGGGGCACGGTTCCCCGCCGGGACGACCCCGGGCGGGCCCTCAGTTGCTGGACGGGTCGAGCGGGGCGTGGGCGAACTGGGCGAGGGTGGGGGCCTGGCGGCGCAGCACGCGCACCCAGAGATCGCCCGGGTCCTCGCACCAGAGGTCCTCGGCGAGGCGGTCCACCACGAACCACCCGCCGGCTGCGATCTCGCCGTCGAGCTGGGCGGGACCCCAGCCGGCGTGCCCGGCGAAGCAGCGCACCCCGCGGATCGAGCCCGGCCCACCCGGAGGCGGGGCGTCGAGGTCGAGGGTCCCCACCCCGGGCCAGATCTCGTGGACCCCCCCGGTGTCGACGGGTTCCGTGCCGAGCGCGCCGAGACCGATCATCCCGTCGGGCTGCACCGGCCCGCCGAGGTGCACCACCCCCGGCGCCAGCGCGAGCGCGCCCCACGCCGGCAACAGCTCACCGAGGGGGGTCGTGCTCGGACGGTTCAACACGACCCCGAGCGCACCGCTCGGGTTGTGCTCGATCATCAGGACGACGGTCCGCACGAAGTTCGGGTCGAGCAGCGTCGGCGCGGCGACCAGCAGCCGCCCGCGCGTCGACTCGTGCACGACCGCCGCCCCGGTTCAGGTCAGGTCGAGGGAGAGCATCCGGATGGCGTTGCCCCGGACGATCTTGTAGATCGTCTCGGCGTCGAGACCGGCGAACATCTTCTCGGCGACCTCGAGCGTGTGCGGCCACGTGGAGTCGGTGTGCGGGTAGTCGGTCTCGAAGGTGACGTTGTCGACCCCCACCTCGTCGAGCGACTTCAGGCCGTGGCGGTCCCGGAAGAAGCAGCAGTAGATGTGGTCGTAGTAGTAGGTCGACGGCGGCTCGGGGATCCGGTCACGCACCCCGCCCCACGCGCGGTGCTCCTCCCACACGTCGTCGGCCCGCTCGAGGATGTAGGGCACCCACCCCATCTGGCCCTCCGAGTAGGCGAGGGTGAGGCGCGGGAAGTCGACGAGGACGCCGGAGAAGAGGAAGTCGGTCATCGACGACATCGCGTTGCCGAACGACAACGTGGCCTGCACGGCCGCCGGCGCGTCGGCCGAGGTCGAGGGCATCTTCGACGACGAGCCGATGTGCATGTTGACGACGGTCTCGGTCTCCTCGCACGCCGCGAAGAACGGGTGCCAGTAGCCCGAGTGGATGCTCGGGAGACCGAGGTGCGGCGGGATCTCGCTGAAGCACACGGCATGCACGCCCCGCGCCGCGTTGCGCCGGACCTCCGCCGCGGCCGCCTCGGCGTCCCACAGCGGGACGATGATCAGCGGGATGAGGCGCCCGCCGCTGTCGCCGCACCACTCCTCGACCATCCAGTCGTTGTAGGCCTGCACGCACGCCAGTCCCAGGCCCTCGGGATCGGGGCCCTCGAGGAAGGTCTGCCCGCAAAAGCGCGGGAAGGTCGGGAAGGGCAACGACGCCTCGACGTGATTGAGGTCCATGTCCTCGAGTCGGGCCACCGGGTCGTAGCACCCCGGGCGCATCTCGTCGTAGGTGATCGGCGAGAGGGTCATGTCGTCGCGCTCGAACCCCACCGCGGCGACGTGGCGCTTGTGCGGGGACACGAGGTCGCCGTAGATCCAGCAGTCGGCCTGCGGGCCGGCGTCGTCGAACACGATCTTGTACGAGGTGCCACCGGTGAAGGTCATCTCGCCGAGACCCCGGCGCACGATCTTGGGACCCTGCTCCCGGTACTTGGCGGGAAGCCAGCGCTCCCAGACGTGGGCCGGCTCCACCACGTGGTCGTCGACCGAGACGATCTTCGGGATCGAGGGCATGTCGTGCATCGCAGCGGCTCCTGGCTTCCGGGTGGCGTCCGGGTGGCGTCCGGGTGGCTCGCCGGTCCCGTCGGAACCGGGTCGAGCCGTATCTGACGGATCGTCAGATTCTAACTGCTCTAGCGTGGCTCCATGGCCCCCGACCTGGTCATCCGCAACGGCACCGTGGTCGACGGCACCGGCGCGCCACCCCGGGTCGCCGACGTCGCGGTGAGCGGCACGCGCGTCATCGCCGTCGGGGAGGTGGACGCGCGCGGCACGCGGGAGGTCGACGCCGACGGGCGGCTGGTGACCCCCGGCTTCGTCGACATCCACACGCACCTCGACGCCCAGCTCGCGTGGGACCCGATCGCGAGCTCGTCGTGCTGGCACGGGGTGACGACGATCGTCGTCGGGAACTGCGGCGTCACCTTCGCGCCGGTGCGCCCGCAGGACCACGGCTACCTCGCCGCGATGATGGAGTCGGTCGAGGACATCCCGCGGGCGAGCATCCTCGACGGCCTCCCGTGGGACTGGGAGGGCTACCCCGGGTACCTCGACTGGCTCGACCGCATCCCGAAGGGCGTCCACGTCGGGGGCATGGTCGGTCACTCGGCGGTCCGCTACTACGTGATGGGCGACCGCGCCCTCGACGAAGACGCCCGTCCGACCGACGAGGAGGTAGCCGCGATGGCGGCGCTCGTGCGCGAGGCGGTGGACGCCGGCGCCCTCGGGTTCTCGTCGTCGCGCACGCTGCGCCACCGGGTGCCCGACGGACGCTTCGTGCCGGGGACCTGGGCCGACGCGACCGAGCTCCTCGCGCTGGCCCGGGCGGTCGGTGCCGGCGGCGTCGTCGAGGTCGCACCCCGGTTCGACGGTGACGGACCCGCCGAGCGTCGCTTCGACGAGGAGCTGGCCTGGATGGAGACGGTGAGCGCGAACTCGGGGTGCACCGTGACGTTCAACCTCACCCAGACGCGCGAGCAGGGCACCCACTTCCGGCGGGCAGTGGCGCAGGCCAAGGCGGCCAACGCGCGCGGCGCCCACATCCGACCCCAGACCGCGCCGCGTGGCATCGGCTTCCTCACCGGCATCGCGCACCGCACACCCTTCGACGCACACCCGGCCTGGCAGGCGCTGCAGGCGCTGCCGGTCGACGCCCGCCTCGCTGCGCTGCGCGACGCCGACCACCGGGCCCGGCTCGTCGACGAGGCCCGCCACGACCGCGCCGGGCTCGAGGCGTTCTTCGTGCTCAACGAGCCCGACGGCACAGCCCGCTACGACTGCGACCCGGCGCGCTCGCTCGTCGCCGTCGCCGACGCGCGCGCCGTCACGCCGGTCGAGGCGTTCGTCGACCTCACGCTCGAGACCGACGGGGCCCTGCTCTGCGCTTGGCCGCTGCTCAACCAACGGACCGACGCCATCGGCGAGATGCTGTCGGACCCCGTGGTGCTCCTCGGTCTCGCCGACGCCGGAGCCCACGTGGGCCAGACGATGGACGCCAGCGCGCCGACGTCCCTGCTCGCCTACTGGGTCCGCGAGCGTGGGCTCATGCCGGTGGAGGAGGCGATCCGGCGCCTCACGTCGGACACGGCGTCGGCCTTCGGCATCGACCGCGGCGTGCTCGCCCCCGGAGCGGTCGCCGACCTCAACGTGCTCGACCTGGACCGCCTCGCGCCCGAGGTCCCGCAGTACCGGCGCGACTTCCCCCACGGCGCCGGCCGCTTCGCCCAGCGGGCCCGCGGCTACGACTACACGATCGTGGCGGGCGAGGTGTTCATGGAGCAGGGCGAACACACCGGCGCGCTGGCCGGGGAGGTGCTGCGCGCCCACCGGTAGCATCCGCCGCTGGTGGACGCCCTGGCCTTCTACGGACTCGAGCGCGACGACGACGGTCCGGAGTGGCGCATGCCCGTCGTCCGGCGCATCTGCTCGGGGCTCGGAGCGCTCTTCGGCGGGTGCGGCCTCGGCGCCGCCATCGCCGTGCTCGAGCACGTCACCGGGCGACCGGTCACCTGGGCGACTGCGCAGTTCCTCGAGTTCGCCCGCCCCGGCTCGACCGTCGACCTCGAGGTCACCGAGGTGGTCCGCGGGCACGCCACCAGCCAGAGCCGGGTCCTCGCCCGGGTCGAGGGCCAGGAGATCTTCACCGTGCTCGCGGCGAGCGGGTCGCGGCGCCTGGCCTGGGACGGCGAGTGGGCCGAGCGGCCCCGCGTCCCCGCGCCCGACGCGTGCCCGCCCCGGCCCCTGCGCCCGGAGCACGCCGGCACCATCGCCGAGCAGCTCGACGTCCGCGCAGCGAGCCTCCGGCCGATCGAGGAGCTCGACGGCGAACCCGGTGACGGCCGCAGCGCGCTGTGGGTGCGGAACCCCTGGGGCGCCGACGCCCAGGCGGCCGCGCTCGCGATCGTCGGCGACTACGTGCCGATGGGCATCGGCCAGGCGAGCGGGCGCCGGGTGGAGTCGAGCAGTCTCGACAACACCCTGCGCATGGTGAAGGTGCACCCGACCGAGTGGATCCTGGCCGACATCCGGGTCCACGCCGTCGCCGACGGCTTCGGCCACGGCCTCGTGCACCTCTGGGCCGAGGACGGCACGCTCCTCGCGACCGCCAGCCAGTCGGCCATCGTGAAGGATCCCCGGCCCTAGCGGCGCGAGCGACAGGACAACCCCATGAGCGTCCCCCGCCGACACGGCATCACCGTCCCCTTCCCGGGGGTCGCGCTCCACGACCACCGCTCGTGGTACGAGGAGTGCGTCGCGCTCGGGTACACCGACCTCTGGTCCGCCGAGGCCGGGAGCCACGACGGGCTCGTGCCGCTCACGCTCGCGGCCGCCTGGACTCCCAGCCTGCGCCTCGGCACGGCCATCCTCCCCGTGTACACGCGTGGAGCCGCGACCCTGGCCGGTGCGGCGGCCTCCATGTGCCAGGCCGCGCCGGGACGGTTCGCGCTCGGCATCGGCTCCTCCTCACCGACGATCGTGTCCAACTGGAACGCCGTACCGTTCGACAAGCCGTACGCACGCGTCCGCGACACCATCCGCTTCTTGCGGGCGGCGCTCACGGGCGAGAAGGTGACCGCGGACTACGAGACGTTCTCCGTGAAGGGGTTCCGCCTCGACGTCGCGGTCCCCGAGATGCCGCCGATCCTCGTGGGCGCGCTGCGTCCCGGGATGCTGCGGCTCGCCGGGCGTGAAGGCGACGGTGCGATCACCAACTGGTGCTCCCCCGCCGACGTGCCCATGATCGCCGAGCAGGTTGGCGCCGATCGCGAGCTGGTCTGCCGGATCATGGTGCTCCCCACGACCGACCTCGCGACCTTGCGCGCCGTCGGGCGCAGGATGGTCGCGGCGTATCTCACCGTGCCCGCGTACGCCGCGTTCCAGGAGTGGCTCGGGCGCGGGGACGCAATCCGGGAGATGAACCAGCGGTGGAGCGCCGGCGACCGCGCCGGCGCGTTGGAGCAGATCCCCGACACGCTGCTCGACGAGCTCATCGTGCACGGCACGCCCGACGAGTGCCGGCGCCGGGTCGAGGAGTACGCCGCGGCCGGCGTCACCACCACGGCACCGGCGGTGTTCGCCCAGGGCGAGGACCTCATGACCATGGTCCGGGCGCTCGCCCCCCGGTAGCCGCCGGGTCCCTCACAGTCGCGACCGGTCGACGAAGCGCGCCAGCACGGCCTCGTCGCCGAAGATCTCGAGCGCGGAGAGGCCGATTCGCCCCCGCACGGCGAGGAGCAGGTCCGACGCGCTGCCGCGCGCCGCGACATCGCCCTTGGCGTGGACCCGCTCGACCTCGGGCCCGTCGGGCGTGAGGCGCACGAGCCACTCGCCCTCGCCGTCGGTGCAGTGGAGGTGGACCGACTCGCCGGCCCCGGTCATCTGCGCGCGCAACCGTGACCCGACCACGACCTCGAGGAACTCGTCGATCCCGTCGCGCGCGACCTCGGGGTCGAGGGGCGCGCCCGTCCCCGTCGCCAGCTCGGCGTCGACGCGGTGGAGCGCCACCTCCTGCGCCTGCCGGCGGAACCAGAATCGCGCGGGCCCGGGTCCGGCGAAGGTCCACATCTCGGCGTCCGGCGGCGTGGCCGCGCACGCGTCGACGAGGTCCGCAGAACCGGCCCGCACCCATCCTGCGAGCGCGCCCGCATCGCCCGGGTGCGCGATGTCGGCGAGGGAGTCCGGCGCGCTCGCCCGGCTCCGGACCAGGCGCGCCGCCCACCGCTGGACGGTCCCCACGTGCACGAGCAGATCGGACACGGTCCACCCGGGGCACGACGGGACCGCGGCGTCGGGTCCGGCGCGCTCGGCCGCTGCGACCAGTCCGGCGCTCTCGGAGCGAACGACGTCGAGGTAGCGGCCCGGCTCCACGCGAGGAGACTACGCGTCGAGCGGCCGCACGAGGTCGGCGTTGTTCGTACGCGCGTTGTTGACCGCCGTCGCGACCGGGTAGGCCTCGAACCACTCCGCCGGCGCCGGGACGAGGAGCGCGCGCAGCGCCTCCACGTCGTGGTTGTCGGGGTCGAGCCACATCGCCCACGCGGACTCGGAGAGCATGACGGGCATGCGGTCGTGGATGGGCTGCATCACCGAGTTCGGCGGGCCGGTGATGATGGTGCAGGACCGCAGCCACCCGTCCGCGCCACCGAGGTCGGACCCAGCGGCGTCGGGGACCTTCCACGCCTCCCACAGCCCGGCGAAGGCCAGGGGCTCACCGTCGCGGCGATGGACGAAGTAGGGCTGCTTGACCGGACGGCCCCCACCGGGCGGCTTCGGGCCCGCCTTCCACTCGTAGAACCCGTCGGCCGGGACGATGCAGCGCCGCCGGGCGAACGCCCGGCGGTACGCGGGCTTCTCGGCGACGGTCTCGGCCCGGGCGTTGATCATCTTGTCGCCGATACCCGGGTCCTTGGCCCAGGAGGGCACCAGGCCCCACCGGAGCCGCGAGAGGACGCGATGGTCCTCGTGCTCCCGGACGACGAGGACCTTGCGACGGGGGGCGACGTTGTAGTC
>JBJSXO010000353.1:0-4777 GCA_046086425.1 Actinomycetota bacterium
GAGGTTGAGCTCATAGGTGAAGCCCTGCTCGTCGCGGTAGCTGCGCTTCACGTCGACGGGATCGATCCCGTTGATCGACTACTTGGCCCTCCGGATGACGAGCGGGCTCTTGGCCGCGATCACCCCCGCGATCTCGCGCGCGGCGTCCATGAGCTCGGCCCGGGGGACGACCCGCTCGACCGTGCCCCACTCGAGCAGCTGCTGGGCGCTGATCATGGAGCCGGTGAAGTACATCGCCCGCATCTTGTGGGTGGGAACGAGGCGGGCGAGGTGGGTGGCGACGCCGAGGGCGCCGCGGTCGACCTCGGGGAGCCCGAAGGTCGCGTCGTCGGCCGCCACGATGATGTCGGCGTTGCCGGCGATGCCCACACCGCCACCGAGGCAGTAGCCGTGGACGGCTGCGATCACGGGGACCTCGCAGTCGTAGACCGCGGCGAAGGTCTCCCAGCAGCCCCGGTTCACCCCGATGAGCGACGCGTTGGTCGGGTCGGCGGCGAGCTCCTTGATGTCGACGCCGGCCTGGTAGCCCTTGATCTCGGGGTTGGCGCCCACGATCAGAGCCCGGACCTCGGGATCCCGGCCCAGCGCCCGGATCGCGTCGGCCAGGCGGTACCAGCCCGCCACCGGCAGCGCGTTCACGGGCGGGTTGTCGATGACCACTTCCGCAACGTGGTCGCGCACCTCGGTACGAATCACGCACGGAGCGTAGCGAACGGTCCGGGCTGGAGCCCGGGCCGGAAGCGGGGCGACCCGGAGTGCGGAGGGCGTAGCGAACGGTCCGGGCCGGAGCCCGGGCCAGAGCCCGGGCCGGGCCGTGAGCGAAGGGTCGGCCACTGCGCCTAGCCTGCGGGCCCGTGAGCGACACCATCCCGTTGGCCGATGCCCTGGACTTCTCGGGCCGGGTCGTGGTCGTGACGGGTGGTGCCCGCGGGATCGGCCGGGGCATCGCCGGGCGGTTCCTCGAGGCGGGAGCCGAGGTGGTGATCTGCGGGCGGACCGAGCCGGAGGACCTCCCCGCCGTCGGCGCGCGCCGCGTCGTGTTCGTGGCTGCCGACGTGCGTGAGGCGGTCGACGTCGACCGGGTCGTGTCCGAGACGGTGGCGCGCTTCGGCCGGCTCGACGTCCTCGTCAACAACGCCGGGGGCGGGCCCCCCGCGGACAGCGCCACCGCGTCGCCCCGCTTCTCGAGTTCGATCATCGCCTTGAACCTGGTCGCGCCGCTGGTGTTCGCCCAGCGCGCCAACGCGGTGATGCAGGCACAGGAGACCGGTGGGGTGATCGTGAACATCTCGAGCGTGAGCGGCATCCGCCCGTCGCCGGGCTCGGCGGCGTACGGCGCGGCCAAGGCCGGTCTGCTCAACCTCACCCAGACCCTGGCCGTGGACTACGCGCCGAAGGTGCGGGTGGTGGCGGTGACCGTGGGGTACGTCCGCACCGAGCAGGCCCACCTCTTCTACGGCGACGAGGAGGGCATCGCCGCCGTCGGCCGGACCATCCCGGCGGGGCGCATGGCCGACCCGGCCGACGTCGCCGACGTATGCCTGTTCCTGTCGTCGCCCCTCGCCCGCTACGTGAGCGGCACCTCGGTGCTGGTCCACGGAGGCGGGGAGAACCCTGCGTATCTCGCCGGCTCCACCGGCGACGTCAAGGGCTGAGTCCGTCCTGTCGCCGGCCCCCGTGGGTCACGGGTGCTGCGAGCTCACCGAGACGACTTCGCCGGTCATGTAGGTCGCGTAGTCGCTGGCGAGGAAGACGATCACGTTCGCGACCTCCCAGGGCTCGGCCGGGCGGCCGAACGCCTCCCGCTGGGCGAGCTCGGCCAGTAGCTCGTCGGTGGTCACCTTGGCGAGGAACGGGTGCATCGCCAGCGACGGCGAGACTGCGTTGACCCGGACGTTGTGCGGTGCGGCCTCGACCGCGGCGCAGCGGGTCAACGCCATCACGCCGGCCTTGGCCGCGGCGTAGTGCGCCTGTCCCTCCTGCGCGCGCCAGCCGACCACCGACGCGTTGTTGACGATGACGCCGGCCTCCTGCCCGATCATCTGCTGCAGGGCCGCGCGCGTGCAGCGAAAGGTGCCGGTGAGCGTGACGTCGAGCACGCTCGACCACTGCTCGTCGGTCATGTCGACCAGGTTGGCCGTACCCCCGAGACCGGCATTGTTCACCAGCACGTCGACGCGCCCGTACGCGTCGACGGTGGCCGCGAACAGTGCCTGCACGGCGGCTTCGTCCGTCACATCGCACACCACCGCCAGCGGGGCCGAGCCCGTGAGCCCGGCCAGCCGTTCGGCCGACTCGGCGAGCCGCCGCTCGTGGTGGTCGCTCAGCACGACGGTCGCGCCCTCCTCGGCGCAGCGCTGGGCCGTGGCGAAGCCGATGCCGGTCCCGGCCGACGCGGTGACAACGACGACCTTGCCCGCGAGCAGCGCGCTCCCCGACTGGGGGTATGGCGGTGGGGTACGCATGGGATCAGACCTTCGGCTCGGCGGGCAGGCCGAGGACGCGCTCACCGATGATGTTGCGCTGCACCTGGTTGGACCCGCCGTAGATCGTGTCGGACCGGGTGAACAAGAACGTCCGCTGGGCGACACTCAGCTCGTACGGAGCGGCATCACAGACGAGTCCGTCGGGGCCGAGCACGTCGACCGCGAGCTCGCCGATCGCGCGGTGCAACGACGCCCAGTAGAGCTTGTGCACCGAGGTGAGCGGCGTGATATCGCCACGCTCGAGTGCAGGCATCGACCGCAGCGCGTTGTACCGCATCACCTCGAGCGCAAGCCAGATCTCGACGATGCGCTGCCGGAGCACGGGGTCTTCCGTGACCCCGCGCCGCCGGGCCGCGTCGAGCACCTCCCGGAACTCGTTCGCGAAAATCAGCTGCTGGCCCAGGGTCGACGCACCACGCTCGAACGCAAGCGTGCCCATCGCGACCCGCCAGCCGCCGTTCACCTCGCCGACCACGTTGTCGGCTGACGTGCGCGCGCCGTTGAAGAAGACCTCGTTGAACTCCGAGGTGCCGGTCACCTGCTCGATCGGGCGGATCTCGACCCCGGCCTGGTCCATGGGCACGAGCAGGCAGGAGATCCCTCGGTGCTTGGGCGTGGCGTCACGGTCGGTGCGACACAGCACGAAGCACCACTGCGACCAGTGCGCCAGCGAGGTCCAGACCTTCTGGCCCTCGATGACCCACTCGTCGCCGTCGAGCGTGGCCCGAGTGGCCACGTTGGCGAGGTCCGAACCGGCGTTGGGCTCGGAGTAGCCCTGGCACCAGACCTCGGTGCCGGCGAGGATCGGCGGGAGGAACCGCTGGCGCTGGGCCTCCGAGCCGAAGTGGATGACGGTCGGCCCGAGCAGCCCCTCGCCGATGTGCCCCACCCGTCCCGGGCCACCGGCGCGGGCGTACTCCTCGTAGAAGATCACCTGCTGGGTGAGCGAGAGCCCGCGGCCCCCGCACTCGACGGGCCAGGAGATCCCGATCCAGCCCGCCCGGCCCAGCTCCTGCTCCCAGGCGAGACGCTCCTCGAACAGCGAGTGCTCGTCGCCCGGTCCGCCCCGACCCCGCACCTCGGCGAACTCGCCGTCGAGCTTGTCGGTGAGAAAGGCCCGGGCCTCGGCCCGGAAGGCCTCGTCCTCGGCGCTGAAGCGCAGGTTCATCGCAGCGATCCTGTTCGGCGGCGCGGCGAAACCTACCAGCGCCATGGAAGACTGCCCCGGTGACGACCCGAACCGACGTGTGCATCGTGGGCGCCGGCCTGGCCGGGCTGGCCTGCGCCCGCCTGCTCACCCTGCAGGGCATCGCGTGCACCGTGCTCGAGGCCGATGACGACGTCGGCGGACGGGTGCGCACCGACACGGTCGACGGGTTCCTCCTCGACCGCGGCTACCAGATCGTCCTGACCCAACTCCCCGAGCTGCACCATCAGCTCGACGTGACTGCGCTCGACCTTCGCCACTACGACCCCGGTGCCGTGGTGCGTGTCCACGGTCGGTTCCACCGCATCGACGACCCCCGCCGCCATCCCGCCCGAGCCCTCGCCACGCTCACCGCCCCGATCGGCACCTTCGCCGACGACCTCCGCCTGCTCGCGCTGGTCGTGGATCTCATGCGCACCGACCCCCGCATGCTCCTGCGCCGGCCCGACTCGTCGACGGGCGATGCGCTGCGCGCCCGTGGATTCTCCGAGAAGATGATCGAACGGTTCTGGCGACCGCTCTTCGCCGGCATCCAGCTCGACCCCGACCTCGAGGTGTCGAGCCGGCGCTTCGAGGTGATCCTCGCGATGCTCACCGAAGGCGCCTCCGCCCACCCGGCCGGCGGTGCGCAGGTGATCCCCCGCCAGCTCGCCGCCGCGATCCCTGCGGGCGTGGTGCGCCTGGGCACGCGGGTCGAGCGCATCGACGGCACCACCGCGCACATCGCCGGCGGCGGGCGGGTCGAGGCCCGGGCCCTGGTGGTCGCCACCGAGGGCCCGGCCGCCGCCGGGCTCCTCGGGCTGCCCGACCCGGGATCGCGCGCCGAGTCCTGCGTCTACTACGGCGCCGACACCGCGCCGGTCGACGAACGCATGGTGGTGCTCGACGGGTCCCGTTCCGGGCCGGTGAACAACCTCGCGGTCGTGTCCAACGTCGCGCCGGGCTTCGCCCCCGCCGGGCGCGCCCTGGTGGCCGCGGTGTCACCCGGACCGCTGGTGGGCGACGACACGGAGCTGGAGGCCGCGACCCGCCGCCAGCTCCGGGGCTGGTTCGGGGCCGCAGTCGACGGCTGGACCCATCTCCG
>JBJSXO010000354.1:0-3923 GCA_046086425.1 Actinomycetota bacterium
TCGAACGCGAACGGCCGGTCGAACGCCGCGTCGTCCCGGTTGGCCGACGGGTACCAGATCGTCACCCGGTCGCCGGCGGGAATCGCCACGTCGTGCACGACGACGTCCTCGGTCGCGGTGCGGCGGAAGTAGGAGACCGGCGACGCCCACCGGAGGATCTCGTCGACCGCACTGGGCATCACCTCGGGATCGGTGCGCATCCGCTCCATCTGCTCGGGGTGGTCCAGCAGCGCAACCAGCCCGGCGGCGATCGCGCTGCGGGTGGTCTCGCTGCCTGCGATGGTGAGGACCATGAAGAACAGGTCCAGCTCGAACTCGGAGAGGTGGGTCGTCGTGCCGTCGGGCTGCTCGATCTCGGCGTGGGTCAGCAGCGACCACACGTCGTCGGCCGGGCTCCGCCGCTTCTGGGCCCCGAGCTCGTGCGCGTAGGCGAAGACCTCACGCTCGATCGCGGCCCGCTCGGACTGGTCCAGCCGGGTGGCGGGGTCGGTGGACTGGAGGAGCGCGTTCACCTGGTCGAACAGCCACGAGCGGTCGCTGTGGGGGATCCCGACGATGTCGGCGATCATGTGCATCGGGAGCGGATAGGCGACCTCCTGCACGAAGTTGCACGTGCCCTGCTCGCGTGCGCGCTCGACGATCGTCGTCGCCCAGCTCCGGGCTTGCGCGTCGAGGAGGCCGGTCATCCGCGGCGTGAACCCGGCGCTCACCAACCGTCGCAGCCGCGTGTGGTCCGGCGGGTCCATCGTGACCAGCATCTGTCCCTCGCGCTCGGGCGCGGTGTCCACGATCGCCGGTCCCTCGAGCGAGCGGAAGCGGGACGCGTCTCGGCTCACCGCCTGCACGTCGGCGTGGCGGGAGAGCACCCAGAACGAACCGCCGGCACGCGCGGTGCCCGGGGTGTCGGGATGGCGCCAGACCGGCGCAACGTCGCGGAGCACGGAGAACAGGTCGTGGGGGAAGCCGTGGCGGAACGTCGCGTGGTCGGTGAGGTCGACGTCGTCGAGCGCGGGCGCGTCGTTGCTCACGATCCGCTGCCGGTCTCCTTCGCGGCGGCGTCGGCCTGGGTCTCGGCGAAGAGCTCCTCGCGGTCGAACGCGGCTGCGGGTGACTTGGTGGGCCGCAGGACGATCTTCTCCATGCCGATGCCCGGGTACTGCAACAGCGCCTCGTGGGTGGTGACGATCACATCGGCGAGCTCGACGCCGTCCATGATCGAGGAGTCGGCGATGCCCAGCGCCTCCCACTCGCCCCAGAGCTCGCCCATGAGCTCCGGGTCGAAGCTGGTGCCGAACTCGGTCGGGAAGGTCGGTCCGATGACGATGGTGGTGAACCGGACCTCGGGGTGCTCGGTACGCCAGCCCCGCATGAGCTCCTCGAGTGCAGCCTTGCTCGCCGCGTAGGGGACGAGACCGGGCCGGGGCGTCCCTACGGAGTCGGACGACAGCACCCCCACGACCGCTCCGGTGGCGAGGTGGGGGAGTGCGGCCTGGACCACCTCGTGCAGGCCGACGAGGTTGGTCTCGAGCACGGCCATCCACTGCTCGCGGGTGGCGTGGCGCAGCCGCTGCAGCGGCGACACGCCGGTGGCGTAGATGAGGACGTCGATGCCCCCGAGCGCCTCGGCGGCGGCCCGCACGACCTGCTCGGCGCCGTCGTGGGCGCGCACGTCGCCGGGGACCGCGACGCCACCACCGGCCTCGGCGATCGCCTGGTCGAGGTTCTCGGCGCGCCGGGCCGAGAGCGCCACGTCGGCCCCCGAGCGCACGAACCGCTGGGCGACGGCCTTGCCGACGCCCGACGACGCTCCGACGACGAGAACCCGGGTCTTGCCCATGTGTCATGCCCCTTCCCTGCGAGTGCACGGGAGCGTAGCGAGCCGCCCCGCCCGGCCACCCCGCATGCCCCGGTGGCGGGCGGCGCCGGTCCTACGCCGTGGCGTTGGCGGCGATCTCCGCGAGGTTCACGGGCTTGGCGTGCTGGTGGCGGTGGTCCATCGACCGGAGCGAGACGTCGTGCCCCGGCGACTCGGCGCGCAGTGCCGCAACCGTGCACCGCTCCTTGGGGCGGACCGAGAACGGGTCGAACGAGTACCAGCGCATCGCGTTCTCGTAGGTCATCCGGTCGAGCTCGGCATCGGGGACGCCGTCGGCCACGGCGAGCAGCGTCTCCCCCGGGGTCGGCCACGTGGAGTCGGAGTGCGGGTAGTCGAGCTCCCAACAGATGTTGTCGATGCCCACGTGGTGGCGCACCGCGACCCCGAACGGGTCGGCGATGAAGCAGGTGAGGAAGTGCTCACGGAACCGGTCGGACGGGAGCTGGTCGCCGAAGTCCTGGCCGGTCCACGCGTGGTGCATGTCGTAGGTGCGGTCCACCCGCTCGAGAAAGTAGGGGATCCATCCCGTCCCGCCCTCGGTGAGCGCGAACTTGATCGACGGGAACTCCGTGAGGACGCGTGACCAGAGGATGTCGGCCGCCGCGCTGGAGATGTTCATCGGTTGCAGCGTGATCATCACGTCCACCGGCGCGTTCGGCGCGGTCACGACGAGTTGGCCCGACGACCCGAGGTGCACCGACACCACGGTCTCGGTGTCGCACACCGCCGCCCAGAGCGGGTCCCAGTACTCGTCGTGGTAGCTCGGGAACCCGAGGGGCACGGGGTTCTCGGTGAACGACAACGAGTGGCACCCCCGCGCCGCCACCCGGCGCACCTCGGCGGCCGCGAGCTCGGGGTCGAACAGCATCGTCATGGCCATCGGGATGAAGCGATCGGGGTACTGGCCGCACCACTCCTCGAGGATGAAGTCGTTGTAGGCCCGGATGAGCGCGGCGGCGAGGTCCCGGTCGGGGTCGGCCGAGAACAGCCGCCCGGAGAACCCGGGGAAGCTCGGGAAGTTCATCGACGCGAGGACGCCGGCGGCGTTCATGTCCTTGACCCGCTCGTGGACGTCGAAGCAGCCCGGGCGCATCTCGTCCCACGACGTCGGGTCGACCCCGTACTCCTCTTTCGGTCGCCCGGCCACGGCGTTGAGCCCGACGTTGGGGATGACCGCGTCGCCGAAGACCCAGACGTCGTCGCCGGCGTCGGTGTGCACCACGCGCGGCGCCCGGTCGCGGTACTTCGCCGGAAGGTGCTTCTCGAACAGGTCAGGCGGTTCGACGAGATGGTCGTCCACGCTGATGAGGATGAGGTCGTCGACGTTCACGGGTTCCTCCGGCGGGTCGGCGTGCAGGGCCGCTCCTCCAGTCCAACACACGGCGCCGGGGTCCACAACGGGGCTAGCCTGCCGAATCGGTGGCGGCCGATCGTGTCGGATCGAGTTCGATCGTGTCCGATCGTGTCGCCAACGGTGCGTGCCGAAGGAGCCTTCGCCCCGTGACCACCGAAGTCGAGTTCCCGCTGATCATCAGCACCGACGACCATGTGGTGGAGCCTCCCGACGTGTGGTCGAGCCGGTTGCCCGAGCGGTACCGGGAGATCGGTCCCCGCATCGTCTACGCGCCGGTCGACAGCACGCCCGTGCTCGACGGCGCCGGCTACGTCGAGCGGCCGGGCACCGAGGGGCCACCCGCCGCATGGTGGTTCTACGAGGACCACCGCTACTCGATCAAGCGGCTCGTCGCCGCGGCCGGGTACCCGGCCGAGGAGATCACCACCGACGGTGTCACCTACGAGGAGATGCGCCCCGGCTGCTGGCAGCCTCGGGCCCGGCTCGACGACATGACGGCGAACCACGTGGAAGCGTCGCTGTGCTTCCCGAACTACCCCCGCTTCGCCGGGCAGATCTTCCTCAACGCAACTGACAAGGATCTCGCTCGGCTCTGCGTCGAGGCGTACAACGACTTCATGGTCGAGGAATGGTGCGCCGGCGCCGGCAAGGATCGCCTCATCCCGCTCATCATCGTGCCGTTGTGGGATGCCG
>JBJSXO010000355.1:0-34584 GCA_046086425.1 Actinomycetota bacterium
GATCGCGTAGTCCATGAGGTTCGCGGTGAGCGGGTTGCCGTCCTCGTCGTACACGATCTGCTCGTAGAGCGCCTGCGCGACGCCCTGCGCAATGCCCCCGTGCTGCTGCCCGGCCACGATCAGCGGATTGAGGACACGGCCGCAGTCGTCGACCGCGACGTGGCGGACGAGCTCCACCGAACCGGTCTCCGTATCGACCTCGACCACCGCGATGTGGGTGCCGAACGGGAACGTCGCCCCGTCCTGCTCGAAGTCGAGCGCGGCGAGCAGCGGGTCACCGTCCTCGATCGCGGCCTGGGCGATGGCCGACCACTCGAGCGCCGACGTCGGCACCCCGGCCACCCCGAGCCCGCCCGTCTCCGACACCACGATGTCCTCGGGTGCCGCCTCGAGCAACCGGGCCGCGATCGCCCGGGCCCGGTCCAGCACCGCGTCCGTGGCCTTGTCTACGGCGGAGCCGCCGAGCTGCAGCGACCGTGATCCGCCGGTGCCGCCACCGCGCGGGATCAGCGCGGTGTCGGACTGCTCGAAGCGGATCCGCTCCATCGGGATGCCGAGCTTGTCGGACACGATCATGGCGAACGAGGTGGCGTGACCCTGGCCGTGCGAGGACGTGCCCGCCCGCACGGTTGCGCTGCCGTCGGCGTGCACCTCCACGTACCCGTACTCGCTGGCGTTGCCGCCCCCGGTGATCTCGACGTAGGCGGCGACGCCGATGCCCAGCTGAAGCCGGTCGCCGCGCTCACGCCGCGCCGCCTGCTCGGCGCGGAGTGCCGGGTAGTCGGCCACGCGCACGGCCTCGTCGAGCGCGGCCTCGTAGTCACCACAGTCGTAGCCGGCCCCGGTGAGCGTGGTGAACGGGAAGTCTTCGGGCTGGAGGAAGTTGCGCCGACGCAGCTCCACCGGGTCGATGCCGAGCTCGTAGGACGCCATCTCCATGATCCGCTCGAGGTAGGCCGCCGCCTCCGGCCGCCCCGCGCCGCGGTAGGCACCCATGGGTGTCGTGTTGGTGAGCGCAACCGCGACCTCAAAGGCGATCTTCGGCACGTGGTAGGTGCCCGTCGCCATCATGCGGGTGGTCGCCGCGGGCAGCATCCCCCCGAACCCCCCGTAGGCGCCCGCGTCGCCGACGATGCGGCAGCGCAGGCCCGTGATCATGCCCGCGCGGGTGAAGCCCATCTCGATGTACTGGACCTGGCCCCGGCCGTGGGGCATCGCGACCATGTTCTCCGAGCGGGTCTCGACCCACTTCACCGGACGCCCGAGCTTCATGGCTGCCGCCGCGACCACGTAGTGCTCCGCGCTGGCCGACCCCTTGGCGCCGAACGCGCCGCCCACGTCGGGCACCACGACCCGAACCCGGTCCTGCTCGAGCCCGAGCGCGCCGGCGATCTCTCCCCACACCCGGTGGGGCATCTGCGTCGCCGGGTAGACGGTCACCACGTGACCCTGCCCGTCGTCGCCGGGCACCACCGCCACCGCTCCGCCTTCCATCGGCACCGCGGCGACGCGCTGGTTCTCGATACGGGCCCGCACCACGACCTCGGCGTCGGCGAGGACGCCGTCGCCCTCCCCCTCGCGCCGGCCGATCGCGAGGTTCGAACCCATGGCCTCGATCTGCACCGGCGCGCCTGGCGCCAGCGCGGCCTCCATGTCGGTGACGGCCGGGAGCGCGTCGTAGTCGACGACGACGGCCTCGGCGGCGTCGACCGCGGCGGTACGGGACTCCGCGATCACCACGGCAACCGGGTCGCCGACGAACGCGACCTTGCCGTCGGCGAGGGGCTGGCGGGCTTCCGCGGGGTGGATGGGGAAGAAGACCCAGTACGGGGCCAGTCCGAGATCGGACGCGGTGTACACCGCCACTACGCCGGGCATCGCCTGCGCCTCACGGGTGTCGACGGACACGATCCGGCCGTGCGCGACCGGGGACCGGACGAAGTGGGCGTGCAGCGCGCCCGGGAGGGGAAGGTCGTCGACGTAGCGGCCGCGGCCGGCGAGCAAGGCCGGGTCTTCGACCCGGGGGACGGCGTTGCCGAGCAGCGAACCGGTCATCCCCGCAACCTACGCGCACTCGCCGTGGGACCGGTACCCGTGAAGGCCTGCACGGGGTTGTGCCGGGTCATCGCCGACCCGGCGGGCCCGAGCATCTGGTGCGCCCGCCACAGGCGGCGGTGGAACAGCGGCACGAGCGCCTCGTCGAGACGCCCGTCGTCGGCGCGCACCAGCGCCTCCAGCGCGGCATCTCCCTCGGCCGCGGTGTCGGGGCGCCGGCCCAGGACCGCGTGGAGGTCGTCGAGGTCGGCGGCCACGCAGGCGTCGCCGATCTCGTCTACCCGCTGGAGGTGGCGCGCCAGGCGGAACGCCGTGCGCAGTCGGTAGCGCGCGAACTCGTCGGGCACCTCGATCGAGCGGAGCTCCCCGACGAGGTGCACGAAGGCCACGATGCCGACGCCACCCCGACCCTCGGGGAGCTCGACGGCCGGCAGCTCGACGCCGAGGATCTCGGCGAGCGCCTCCACCGCGAAGAGGTTGGTCTCACAGCACCACTGGAGGTTCGTCATGTAGTCGGATCCAGGGGCCGGCGCGGCCAGCGCGGCGTGGAAGGCCAGTTGGTTGCTGAGGGTGAAGGCGAAGTTGTGGTGCTGGACGGCCCCGAGGTCGACCGCCACGCCGCCGCGCGCCTCGTACTCCGCGTAGAGCCGGTGCATGTCGCCGTAGTGGAGGATCGAGTCGCGCTGGCGAAAGCCCGCGAGGTCCATCATCGGGTCCCCCACGTGGGCGAGCTCGACGTCGAGCACGGCGACGAGGCGCCCGCCGTCGTGGTGGAACTGGCCGGAGTCCCACAGGACCACCGACTCGCGTTCCTTGGGGTCGAGCGGGTTGCGGGCGAGCCAGGCGAGGCAGAACTCGAGGAACGGGTCGGGACGGCGCTTCTGCTGCCGGTAGACGTGCTCGTACCGGCGCAGCCCGACGGTCGCCGGGGTGGCGTCACCGGTGGCGTGGTCGATCCCGGCCGCGACGAACGGGCCCACGTCGAGCCGGTGCACGGCGGCGAGCACCCCCATGTACTCGTCCATCACCGCGTCGCGCTCGGCCTCGGTCGACCGCGCGAAGTCCGCGCGTCCGGGCACCCGGTCGGTGACGAAGGCCGCGGGCTCGTCGCACCAGCCGTAGACCTTCGGCACGGGGATCCCGCCCACCTCGAGCAGCGCCTGTGCGGTCATCTCGTGGCGCAGGGGCCAGACGCCGGGGATGTCGACGCGCTCGCCGCGCACGCACAGCTCCAGACGCTCACCGTCGCGGTCGACGTCGGCGAACCACACGGGACGCCAGCGGGGTTGGCGCGCCAACGCGACGACCCGGCCGCCGACGTTGGCCTCGATCCAGCGGGTGATCCGTGGCTCCGGACGCGTGTCGTCGGAGGGCTCGGGCACGAGGTCACCCTAGGACGCGCCCTTCCTCGCGCACACCTGGGCCCGGAGGGTCCCGTCGGGAAACCGCCCCCGCCCACTCGGGCGTCCTAGTCTCCCGGCGTGGCTCGTGACCCGGTTCGGCTCCGCGACGTCGCCGAGCACGCAGGCGTCACGATCTCCACCGCCTCCCGCGCCCTGCGCCGGCCGGAGATGGTGCGCGCCGAGACCCGTAGTCGGGTCGAGGAGGCCGCGCGCGTGCTGGGGTACACCCCGAACCGCATGGCCCAGGCCGTCGTCACCGGTCGGTCGCGCACGATCGTCTTCATGGTCCTCGACCCGACCAACCCGATCTTCGCGATCCTCGCTCGTGCGGCACAGGCCGAGGCCCGCCAGCGAGCGTTCGACGTGCTCGTCGTCGACTCGATGCTGGACGTCCGACGTGAAGCGCAGTTGCTCGAGCAGGCTCAGCACTACGCCGAGGGCATCATCATGTGCATCCCTCAGGGCACCTACCCGCTGGATCCCGACGGCCCACCGATCGTCGCCATCAACCGGCGTCTGCGCGGGTCGCATGCCGTGCTGCTCGACCAGGCCAACGTGATCGAGCAGCAGCTGGCGCATCTCGTCGCGCTGGGCCACCGGCGCATCGCCTATCTCGACGGGCCCGACCAGTACTGGGCCGCCGTCGAGCGCCGGCGCCACGCCGAGCGGCTCGCCGGGGACCACCCGATCGAGATCATCGGCCCGGTGCTCCCGACCTTCCCCGGCGGGTACGGGGCAGTGGACCGGATCGACCCTGCGGTCACCGCCGTCATCGCCTTCACCGACCACCAGGCCGCCGGGGTGGTCGTGCGTCTGGCCGAGCTCGGCCGTCGGGTACCCGCAGAGGTGAGCGTGATCGGGTCCAACGATCTGCCGCTCGCGCGCATGTACAACCCGCCGCTCACCACCATGCACACACCCTTCGACGCGATGGGCCGGGCCGCGGTGAGTCTGCTCCTCGACGCGGTGGACGGCGCGAACGGAGGCTGGATCACCCAGGTCATGACGTCCGAGCTGGTGGTGCGGAGCTCGACCGCGGCGCGCCGGTGACGCCGCAGCCACCGGCCTGGGCACCGGGGGATCCGCTGCTCGAGGGATCCGTCGCGCTCGTCGCCGGAGGAGGCCGCGGCATCGGTGCGGCGACCAGCCGGATCCTCGCCGCCGCCGGCGCCACCGTGGCCGTCCTCGACCAGGAGGCCGAACGCGCCGAGGCCGTCACTGCGCAGCTGCGGGCCACCGGCGCGCACGCGATCCCCGTGGTGTGCGACCTCCGCGACGAGGACGCGAGCGCCGCGACCGTGACGCGCGTGGTCGACGAGCTCGGGGGCGTGGACGTGCTCGCCAACGTGGTCGGCGGGATGATGCACGAGGCCGAGTGGCGACACCTCGAGCACTGGACGACCGACGAGTGGGACCGGGTCCTGCACCTCAACCTGCGCTACGTGTTCTGGCTGTGCCGTGCGGTGCTGCCGTCGATGGTCGCGCGCGGAGGCGGCTCGATCGTGAGCGTCACGTCGATCAGCGGCGTCTTCGGGGCGCCCAACCACTCGGCGTACGGCGCGGCGAAGGCGGGCCTGATCCACCTGACCAAGACCCTGGCCGTGGAGTACGGCCGCCACGGCGTGCGGGTCAACGCCGTGTCGCCGGGCGCGGTCGTGACCCCGGCCATGGCCACCACGATGTCCCCCGAGCGCCAGGCCACCCTGGCCGCCGCCACCCCGCTGCAGCGACCGGGCTCGGCCGAGGACATCGCCCGGGCGGTGCTGTTCTTCGCGTCACCCCTCGCCGGCTACGTGACCGGGCAAATGCTGCTGGTCGACGGCGGCATCGGGTCGAAGTTCCCCCTCGGCGGCGTCGGCACACACGGCTCGGAGGCGGCGCTGCCGACCGGGTGACCGACCACCCGGCGCAGCGAGGCAGCGCCACCGACCATCGGGCCGGAGGCGGCGCGGCCGACCGGGTAACCCTCCACTCGGCCGGAGGCGGCGCGGCCGACCGGGGGTGCGTAGGCTCACGGCGATGGACATCGAGCAGTTCTACGACGCCGATCCCCGACGGCGTGCGTCCGAGGAGGTCGCCTTCGGGCACGAGTGGACCGACGCCGACGGCGGCCGTTACGAGGTCATGTGGGTGGCCGACACCGGCGAGGTCTACGCGATGTTCGAGCCCGTGGAGCCGATGGCCTCCGACGGGATCGGCGACATCTTTCCCCAGCACATGCCGACCGAGGCCGTGACCGTCGAGGTGCTCGGCGTTGTCGCCGACCGGGCGACCATCGACGCCGCGCTCGCCGGGTGGGCCGACGTCATGCCCCAGCCCGGCAGCGTCGCCTGGGTGCGCGAGCGCGTCGCCGGCGCCTGAGCCGTCGCCCCGGGGCACCGATGCAGCACACGCGCCTCGGCCGCACCGGTCTCCGCGTCTCTGGCCTGTGTCTCGGCACGATGACGTTCGGGTTGCAGTGCGACGAGGATACGTCGTTCGCCGTGCTCGACACGGCCTTCGACGCCGGGATCACCTTCCTCGACACCGCTGACGTGTACCCGATCGGCGGCGGCCTCGAGACCGTGGGCCGCACCGAGGAGATCATCGGCGCCTGGCTTCGCAGCGGACGGCGCAGCGCCCGACGCGACGACGTGGTGCTGGCGACGAAGTGCTTCGGGCCGATGGGTCCCCACCCGTGGGACGCCGGCAACTCGCGCAAGCACGTGATGTCGGCTGTCGACGCGTCGCTCCAGCGCCTCGGCACCGACTACGTCGATCTATACCAGCTCCACTTCCACGACGGGGGTACGCCGATCGACGAGACCCTCGGCGCGCTCGACGACCTCGTGCATGCGGGCAAGGTGCGCTACGTCGGCTGCTCCAACTTCCTCGCCTACCAGCTCGCCCGAGCCCTCGGCCGGAGCGAGGTGCGCGACCTCGTGCGCTTCGAGAGCGTGCAGCCGCGCTACAACCTCCTGTTCCGCGAGTTCGAGCGCGAGCTGTTCCCCCTCTGCGCCGAGGAGCAGATCGGGGTGATCCCCTACAACCCCCTCGCGGGCGGGCTGCTCACGGGCAAGCACGCCCGCGGCACCCCCACCCCGGGCACCCGGTTCACCCTGGCCTCGGCGTCGCGGACCTACCAGGACCGCTACTGGCACGAGCGTGAGTTCGCCACGGTCGACGCCCTGGCGACGCTCGCCGACGCGGCCGGTCTGCCACTGACCACCCTGGCCGTTGCGTGGGTGCTGGCCAACCCGGTGGTCACTGCGCCGATCATCGGCGCCAGCCGGCCGGAGCAGCTCGCCGACAACGTCGCTGCGCTCGAGGTCACCCTGGAGCCCGACCTGCTCGCGGCCTGCAACGACCTCACCGCCGAGTACCGCCGGGGCGACGCCGCCCGCTGAGTCCCTGCTCCCGGCCGCCTCCCGGGCCCCGCCGGAGCGATGCTCGCTACGCTCCGGGGCTATGCCGTTGCGGATCGAGGACTACGCGCTCATCGGGGACACCCAGACCGCGGCGCTGGTCGGCATCGACGGCTCCATCGACTGGCTGTGCGTGCCGCGGTTCGACTCCGGGGCGGTGTTCGCCTCGATCCTGGGAACCTCCGACCACGGCCGGTGGCAGATCGCGCCGGCGGGCGGGATCCAGCGGGTGGAGCGCCAGTACCACGGCGACACCTTGGTGCTCGAGACCACCTTCCTTACCGACGACGGTGTGGTGCGCGTCGTCGACCTGATGCCCATCCGCACGAAGGCCGTCGAGCTGGTCCGGATCGTGGAGGGGGTCTCGGGTCGGGTGCCGATGCACATGGACCTGCGCATCCGCTTCGACTACGGGTCCATCGTTCCCTGGGTCCACCAGGACGACGGGCGTCTCCACGCGATCGCCGGTCCCGACGCGCTCGTCCTCACCACGCCGGTGCTGCTCGAGGGCGCAGGGGTGGGCCCGAGCACCGTCGCCGAGTTCGTGGTCGAGGCGGGCGACCGGGTGCCGTTCGTCATGGCGTGGCACGCGTCGCACGAGCCCGCGCCGCGTGCCGGCGACGCCCAGCGACTCCGCAAGGACACCGTCACGTGGTGGAACCGGTGGTCCGGCGCGGCGAAGTGCCACCCCGAGACCCGTGAGCACATCATGCGCTCCCTGATCACGCTGAAGGCACTGACGTACATGCCCACTGGCGGGATCGTCGCCGCGCCCACCACGTCACTGCCCGAGTGGATCGGGAGCGTGCGCAACTGGGACTACCGGTTCTGCTGGCTGCGCGACTCCGTGCTCACCCTCGGCGCGCTCATGGCCGGCGGCTACAAGGACGAGGCGTTCGCGTGGCGGGACTGGCTGCTGCGCGCTGCGGCCGGCGACCCCGCGGACCTCCAGATCATGTACGGCGTCCAGGGCGAGCGCCGGCTCACCGAGTTCGAGGTCGACTGGCTCCCCGGCTACATGGGCTCGGCCCCCGTGCGGGTCGGCAACGCGGCCCACGGCCAGTTCCAGCTCGACGTGTACGGCGAGACCCTCGGATCGCTGCACCTCATGCGGACGATGTTCCCGCCCGACGGCGACGAGGAGACGACCGACTCGTGGCCGCTCGAGGCGGCGCTGCTCGAGTACCTCGAAGGGGCGTGGCACCACCCCGACGACGGCATCTGGGAGGTGCGCGGCGAGCGGCAGCACTTCACCCACTCGAAGGTGATGGCTTGGCTGGCCTTCTCGTGCGCGGTGGCGTCGGCCGAGCGGTTCGACCTGCCCGCACCGGTCGAGCGCTGGCGCCAGGCCCGCGACGAGATCCACACGCTCGTGTGCGCCGAGGCTTACGACGCCGACCTCGGATCGTTCACGCAGGCCTTCGGCTCGAAGCAGCTCGACGGTGCCCTGCTCCAGCTCCCCATCGTCGGCTTCCTGCCGCCCTCCGACGAGCGGATCCGGGGAACCGTCGCCGCCATCGAACGCGACCTGCTGCACAACGGGTTCGTCCTGCGCTACCGGTCGGACCAGACCGACGACGGCCTGCCCGCCGGGGAGGGTGTCTTCCTGCCCTGCTCGTTCTGGCTCGTCGACAACTACGTGATGCAGGGGCGCATGGACGACGCACGCGCGCTGTTCGACCGCCTGAGCGGCCTCGCCAACGACGTCGGGCTCTACTCGGAGGAGTACGACCCCGCGTCGGGACGGATGCTGGGCAACATCCCGCAGGCGTTCACGCACCTCGCCGCAGTGCGCGCAGCCCAGATGGTCACCGGAGCACCACGGCATACGATGCACTGAACGCGTCACCGGGTTCGACCGACGGCACGCCACCGTCGACCAGCGCGTTCGTCGGCACGGTCATCGGCTCGAGCGCGGCGAACGGCCGGCCCGGCGGCACCCACACCTGCGCGAACGGGTACGCCGCGTCGGCGTGCACCGCCACGGCGGCATCGTCGGTCTCGAGCGCGAGCACCCGTCGGCGCCCGAGGGCGAACAGGTCGTCGACGGTGCGCCGGCCGATGGGCGCGGACTCCGGGGCCGCCGGGCGGCGATCGCCGGTCGGGAGGCCGCGGGCGTCGAGGAGCAGGTGGTCGCGCCGGGGCAGGGTCAGACGCCACCGGGACCGGGGCGCGCCCGGCACCCGGAGGTAGGGGTGCCACCCGAAGGCGATCGGGACCGGGCGGGCCCCGGTCGGCACCACCGTCGTGCGCACCGCGAGGCGACCGGGCCGCAGCCCGACCCGCAGCTCGATCCGGTGCGGGAACGGGAACGCCGGGGTGTCGACGGCGATCACGGCCCGCAGCCGCGCGTCCCCGGACCGGGTGGTGGCTTGCTCCACCCGCCACCCCGGCGCGCCGACCAGGACCCCGTGGATCGGCAGCCCGTTGCCGTCGGTGTGGATCCGCCGTCGGCTCAGGTCGACCGCGACACGGCCGACGCGGTAGCGGCGGCGACCGAGCCGGTTGGCCCACGGGGCGAGGAGCGGGAGCCCGAGGGTGTGCCCGGCCCGCAGCGCGTCGGGGCCGCCCGGGGCGGCCAGGTACTCCCGGCCTTCGTGGCGCAGCGACACCCCGGTCATGCCCAGCCCGGGCAGGAAGGTGACGGCGGTGGGCCCGGACCGCAACCGCAGGGCCGGCTCGCCCCGCCAGCGGGTCTCCTCGATCGCCATGGCCCCAGCATGCACGCGTCGCGCCCGGGTGCCGGGATGTGGTCAACTGCCCGGGTGCGCTCCCTCTGGATCCTCGCCGTCGACCCGGTCCCCTGGGCCCGGGCCCAGATGGCGTTCACGCTCGCCACCCACATCGTCCTGGTGCCGCTCGGCGTGGCCTGGGCCTTCATGGCCCTCGTGGCCAACTACAAGGGCATCAAGCACGACGACCCCGACGCCCTCCGGCTCGCCCAGCGCTGGTCGAAGTACATGGCGGTCACCTTTGCGGTGGGGGCCGTGACCGGGACCGTCCTCAGCTTCGAGTTCGGCCTGCTCTGGCCCAACTTCATGAACCGGTTCGGGGCCGCGTTCGGCATCCCGTTCGCAGTCGAGGGCCTCTTCTTCTTCACCGAGGCGATCTTCCTCGCCATCTACATCTACGGGTGGAAGCGGCTGCGGCCCTGGCCTCACTTCTGGACCGGCGTCCCCATCGTGATCGCCGGCATCGGCGGCACCGTCGCGGTGGTCTCGGCCAACGCCTGGATGAACGAGCCGGGCGGGTTCACACTGAACGACGCGGGCCGGGTCGTAGACGTGGACCCACTCGCGGTGATCTTCAACAAGGCGATGCCGCTGCAGTCCCTGCACATGCTCATCGCCGCGTACATGGTGGGCGGGTTCCTGATCGCGTCGGTGTACGCAGTCTCGCTCCTGCGCGGTAAGCGCGACCGCTACCACCGCCTCGGCTTCCTCATCCCGTTCACGATCGCCGCGATCGCCACGCCGGTGCAGATGTTCGTGGGCGACGAGCTTGCGCGATGGGTCTACAACAACGAGCCGATCAAGTTTGCGGCGATCGAGCTCGTCCCCAAGACGAGCACCGACGTGCCCGAGACGCTGCTCGGCCGCCTCGACCGCGACGGCAACGTGGTGGGCGGGATCCCCATCCCGGGCTTCGCGTCGATCCTGTCCGACCCGTCCGAGGGCACCGCCACCGAGATCCAGGGTCTCGACGCGTTCCCCGAGGAGGATCGGCCCACGATCCGTGAGGTCAACACGGTGCACCTCGCGTGGGACGTGATGATCGGCCTCGGCACTGCGTTGCTCCTGCTCGCCGCGTGGTTCGGCGTCGTCTGGTGGCGTCGACGCGACCTCCCCAAGACCCGCTGGTTCCTTCGTGCCGCTGCGGTGGCCGGGGTCGGCGCACTCCTCGCGATGGAGGCGGGCTGGGTGGTGACCGAGGTGGGTCGCCAGCCCTGGATCGTCTTCGACTACATGAAGGTCTCCCAAGCCGCGACCGAGAACACCGGCGTATGGCTGACGTTCCTCGTGATCGCCGCCGTATACGCGGTGGTCGCGGTCACCCTGGTGCTCGTCCTGCGCCTCATGGCCCGGCGCTTTGCGGCCGCCGACGAGCACGAGCACGAGGGCGGCCCGTACGCGCCCCCAGAGCCCCCCGACCGGATGCCCGCACGCGAGGAGGTGGGCGCCCGGTGAGCGAGGCGGTCGCCGTCGTGCTGTTCCTGGGGATCACCGCGTACGCAGTGTTCGGCGGTGCCGACTTCGGGGCGGGGTTCTGGGACCTCGTCGCCGGGGGCGCGACGCGCGGCGCACGGCCCCGATCGGTGGTCAACCACGCGATCGGACCGGTGTGGGAGGCGAACCACGTGTGGCTGATCTTCGTGCTCGTGGTGTTGTGGACGGCGTTCTCCGAGGCGTTCGCGTCGATCATGCTCACGCTGTTCGTCCCCCTGTCGATCGCCGCGCTCGGGATCGTCCTGCGCGGCTCGAGCTTCGCGTTCCGAAAGGAGGTCACCCGGGTCTCGTCGCAGCGCAACTTCGGCGTCGCGTTCGCGACCTCATCGGTGCTGGTCCCGTTCTGCTTCGGCGCGGTGGCCGGGGCGATCGCCTCGGGCCGGGTCCCCGCCGGGGGCGTCGCCGGTGACACCTGGGCGAGCTGGCTCAGCCCCACGGCGATCCTCGGAGGCGTCCTCGCCGTGGTCGTCTGTGCCTACCTCGCGGCCGTCTACCTGGTGTGGGACGCGCACCGCTTCGCCGGACCCGACATGGAGGAGTACTTCCGCCGGCGGGCCCTGCTGACGGCCGGGGCCGCCGGGCTCGTCGCCGTCGTCGGCATCTTCGTGCTGCGCGCCGACGCCGAGTACGTGTTCGGCCGGCTCACCGGCGTCGCGCTGCCGCTGGTGATCCTCTCCGGGCTCTGCGGACTCGGCTCGATCGCGCTGCTGGTGCGCCGGAGCCACCGCCTCGCGCGATTGCTCGCCGTGGGCGCCGTCGCGAGCGTGATCTGGGCGTGGGGCGTGGCCCAGTGGCCTTACCTGCTGCCCGAGACGATGAAGGTCGCCGCGAGCGCGGCTCCCGACGCGACCCTTGCGGCGGTGCTCGTGGTGTTCGTGCTCGCCGCGCTGATCATCGCGCCTTCGCTCGGGCTCCTCTACTACCTCGACCAGCACAGCCTGCTCGCCGCCGACGGCGCCGAACCCGGCGGCGGCCTGCCCCCGAGCACTCCCTGAGAGCCCCTCAGCCGGTGCCGCCCCACCGGGAACCCACCGCCGCCACGGGGTCGTTCCCGTCCCGTGACCACGAATCCCCGAAGGCGGAGGCGCATCCGGCGCCGGATGCGGCGGGCCACCGCCCTGACCCTGGCCCTGGCCCTCTCCGCCGCCGCCCTGCTCGTCCTCCCGGCCGGCGCGGCGTCGGGCGACCACTACACGGCCGACGCCGACGAGTCGCTCGCCGACATCCAGGCCTTCTGGGCCGAGGCGCTACCTGCGACCTACGGGCGCACGTACCGACCGATCCCGACCACCCGCGTGCACCCCTACTCGTCGGACGACCCGCCTCCGGGATGCGGGACGAACCGGCCCACTCCGTACCGGGAGGTCGCGGGCAACGCCTTCTACTGCACCGAGGGCGACTCCATCGCCTATGACGTCGAGCGCCTCGTCCCGGCACTGCGGGAGCGGTACGGCGACGTGGCCGTGGGCCTCGTGCTCGCCCACGAGATGGGCCACGCGGTCCAGGCTCGCGTCGGTGCGCCCGACGACGCGTTCGTGACGATCGAGCTCCAGGCCGACTGCTTCGCCGGCGCATGGGCCGCGCACGTCGCCGCGGGCGGCAGCGACCTCCGCCTCTCCGAGGACGACATCGACCGCGCGATGGCGGGGTTCCTCGACCTGCGCGACCCGTCGGGAACCGACGGTCGCACCGACGGGGCCCACGGCAACGCGTTCGATCGTGTGAGCGCGTTCCAGGACGGCCTCACCGACGGCGCCACTGCGTGCCGGGGCTACGAGCAACGCCCACCTGAGGTCACCGAGTCGCCCTTCGTCTCCGCACGGGACCAGGCCGTCAACGGCGACCCGCCACTCGACGAGTCGCTGCCCCTGCTCACCAAGAGCCTCGACGCCTTCTGGTCGGCCACCGCCAAGCGCTACGCAGACGCGCCCGAGTTGGTGGCCGCGCCGTCGGGCGTCTCGTGCCCCCGCGGGTCAGACGGCGGCGTGCTCAGCGACTCCGTGATCTACTGCGCGGCCACCCACCGCATCGTGTACCGGCCCCGGGCCCTCCAGCAGGCGTCCGACGAGATCGGCGACATGGGCGCTGGTGTGTTCGTGGCCGCAGCGTGGGCGTCGGCGGTCCAGCACGCGGTGGGGTACCCGATCGGGACCGGACGGGCGCGTGCGGTCTCCGACTGTCTCACCGGCGGCTGGGCCGGGGCGGTCGAGCGGGGCACCGCCGCGCCGGCGGGCACCCGGGGCGCGATCACCTTCTCGCCCGGTGACCTCGACGAGATCGTCGCGGCCTTCGTGGCGACCGACAAGACGCCGTCGGCCGTCGACCGCGGCTCGGTGTTCGACCGGATGCGGGAGTTCCGCCGCGGCTTCGACGGCGGTCCGTCCGCCTGTGTCAGCGCCTGACCGGCTCCGAGGGCCGGCCGAGCCATCGGTGCGCGACGCCCTCGGCGCGGTGACCCACGGGCCGTGAGAATACGATGCCGGGGGCCAGTGCGGGCCGCCACGCCGTGACACCGCACCGGCACCGTCCCGACCGACCCCCGGGGAGCCGATGACCGACGACCGCTTCTCTCTCGACGGTCGGGTCGCCATCGTCACCGGGGGCGGGACCGGGATCGGCCGGGCCACCGCCGGGGTTCTCGCGCAGCACGGGGCCCACGTGGTGCTCGCCGCGCGCCGGGAGTCGCTGCTGGAACGCACCGCCGGTGAGATCGAGGCCCGGGGGCGCCGCGCCCTCGTCGTTCCGACCGACGTGACCGACCCGGCCCGGTGCGAGGACCTCGTGGACGCCGCGGTCCGGGCCTTCGGCCGGCTCGACGTGCTCGTCAACAACGCCGGGGGGGCGCTCAAGAAGCCGCCCGAGGACTGGACCGTGCGCGACTGGCACCAGGTCGTCGACCTCAACCTCGCCAGCGTCTGGTTCCTCGCCCGTCCCGCGGCGCGGGCGATGATCGCCGGGGGCGCCGGGGCGATCGTGAACATCTCGTCGGGCGCGAGCTTCCTCGCGCTCCCGGACGTCGCACCGTACGGCGCGGCCAAGGCCGGGATGAACAGCCTCACCCGATCGCTCGCCGCCGCGTGGACACCACACGGCGTGCGGGTCAACGCCGTGGCGTGCGGCGCCGTGCGCACCGAGGGTTACGGCACTTCGACGGCGCGCGAGGGCGTCCCCGACGACACCGTCCTCGGACCGGGCAACGCGATGGACCGGGTCGGCGAGCCCGACGAGATCGCCCACGCAGTGCTGTTCTTCGCGTCGGACGCGTCGAGCTACTGCTCGGGTCAGACGCTGTGGGTCAACGGTGGTCCCAAGGCCCCTACCCTCGTCTGACCTTCCGGCACGCGTCTGGTAGGAAGACCGGCATGAGCGACCAGCCGATGCGCGACTTCGCGGCCAACGCGCCGATGCCCGAGATGGGCGAGACGCCGTTCACGCCTCTCACCAAGGCCCTCTCGGAGTGCCGCGTCGCGATCGTCACCACCGCTGCGCTGCACACGCCCGACGCGGAGGGCTTCACGCCCGACGACGTGTCGTTTCGCGTGCTGCCCGCCGACCGGCGTGATCTCGTCCTCGGGCACTGGAGCCCGAACTTCGACCGTTCCGGCTTCGTCGCCGATCTCGACGTGGTGTACCCGATCGACCGGCTCGACGAGCTCGCGGCCGACGGAACCATCGGGAGCGTGGCCGCCCACCACTACTCCTTCGCAGGAAACCAGGAGGACACGCTCGCCGGGATCCGCCTCGACACCGGACCGGCCGTGGCTCGCCGCCTGCGCGACGAGGACGTCGACGTCGTCCTGCTCACGCCCGTCTGACCGCTCTGCTCGCGCACCGTGTGTGTGCTCGCTCGCGTGCTCGAGGCGCATGGCCTCGCCACCATTGCGCTGATCTCGGTCCGCGGCGTCGCCGAGCGGCTCCCACCGCCGCGGGGCCTGTACTGCGAGTTCCCGCTGGGGCGGCCGTTGGGGCGGCCCGACGACCCCGAGTTCCAGCGGGCCGTGCTCCGGCGGGCCTTCGCCCTGCTGGAGCGCCACGACGGCCCGGTCCTCGAGGACTACCCGGTCGTGATCACATCGGACACGAGCGCGCTCGCGTGCCCGATGCCACCGCGCTTCGACGCGAACGTCCCCGAGGCCGTGGACGAGGCCCGGGGGCTACGCGCCGCGTACGACCGCACGCTCGCCCGCCGGGGCGTCACCTCCATCGGCCGCGTGCTCGACGCCGACCAGGTGCCCGACGCACTCGGGGTCCTTGCTGCGATCGCCGAGGGCGCCGACTGGAAGGACGCCGGCTTCGTCGGGGACCCCGTGCAGACCTGTCACGACATCCGCACCTACTACGAGGAGGCGGCTGCCGCGCTCGTGGACACGGTCCCGGCCGGGCAGGGGGAGTCGTGGTTCTACGAGCAGACCGCGGCCGGCCACACGATGCTCGCCGCACGCGCGCGCATGCGCGAGCAGGGCGCGCCGGTGATGATCTGGCTCTACATGGCCCGCGCCACCCGCTGAACCGGGCGGGCCCGGCCGAGTAGCGGCACTACCGGCGGGGCGACTTCACTCACAGCGATGGACTTCGACGAGACCCCCGAGGAGATGGCGTTCCGCAGGGAATGCCGGGCCTTCCTGGAAGCCCACGCGCCCGCCCACGCCGACGACTCCGCCCCGGTCTCGGTCTACATCCGCGACCCGGCCGAGGAGCGCCGTCACCTGGCGCGTGCCCAGGCCTGGCGGGCCGAGAAGTACGACCACACCTGGGCCGGGATCACCTGGCCGGCCGAGTACGGCGGGCGGGGCGGCACACCCGGCCAGGACGCCATCTTCCGCAGCGAGGAGGCCCGGTTCCTCAGCACCGGCGGCGTGTTCGCGGTCGGCATCGGGATGGCCGGCCCGACGATCATCGCCCACGGCACCGACGCGCAGAAGCAGCGCTTCCTGAAGCCGATGCTGCGCGGGGAGGAGGTCTGGTGCCAGCTGTTCTCGGAGCCCAACGCCGGCAGTGACCTCGGTGGCCTGTCCACGAGCGCGGCACGAGACGGTGACGAGTGGGTCGTGAACGGACAGAAGGTCTGGAACTCGGGTGCGCACTACTCCGACTGGGGCATCCTGCTGGCGCGCACCAACCTGGACGCCCCGAAGCACCGCGGCATCACCTACTTCCTCGTCGACATGCACTCGCCCGGCATCGAGGTGCGTCCGCTCCGGCAGATCACCGGGGCAGCCCACTTCAACGAGGTGTTCCTCGACGACGTGCGCATCCCCCACGCGCACGTGCTCGGGGAGGTCGACGGCGGCTGGGGCCCGATGATGACCACGCTCGCCACCGAGCGCACGCTGATCGGGAGCTCCCCGCGGAACGCGTTCCCGGCGACGATCGCGCTCGCCCGTCGGATGGGCGTGGCCGACGACCCCGTGATGCGCCAGCGGCTGGCCCAGAGCTACACCCGCACCCGGATCCTCGAGTACCTCGGCTACCGCGTGCGGACGGCGGCCACCAAGGGCATCGCGCCGGGACCGGAGAGCTCGGTGATCAAGCTGTTCCTGTCGCAGCACCTGTCGCTCGAATCCGACATGCTCCTCGCGATGCTCGGGCCCCACGCCACGCTCTGGGACGCCGACGCGCCCGACGACGGGCGCGGGCAGATGGACTTCCTCGGCCAGTGGAACCCGAAGATCGGCGGGGGCACCGACCAGATCCAGCGCAACACGATCGGCGAGAAGGTCCTCGGCCTCCCGTCCGAGCCGCGGGTCGACAAGGGCATCCCGTTCCGCGAGATCCCGCGGTGACCAGCGGTCACGACGGCGTCCGGGTCGCGGTGGGCCTGACCCGGCGGGCCGGCGGGCGGGTGCGGCGGACCGCCACGGTGACCTCACCGGCGCTGGGCGCCCCGGACCTGTGGGTCGAGGTCGACGAGGCCCACGCCGCCGAGGTCACGGACCGGGCCGACCCGTTCCTGCTCCTCACGCTCACACTGGCCATGCGGGAGGGCCGGGACCTCACGGTCACCGGGGCCCCGGTCGACGGGGAGCTGCTGCGCCGCCTGGTCGAGTTCCAGCGCATCTGGCACGCCTGGTTCGACCTGACGCCGGTGGAGGTCCACGCCGAGGCGAGCACCACCCGCGGCGACCGCGACGCTGCGGTCGTCGCGTTCTCGGGGGGCGCGGACTCTGCGTTCAGCGCGTGGTCCCACACGGGCGGTCGCGGCCGGCAACCGCTACGGGGCGCGATGATGATCCACGGGATGGACGTCCCACTGTCGGACCCCGAGGGCTTCGCCCGGGCGATGGGCCGCGCTCGCCGGATGACCGACAGCCTGGACCTCGACCTCACCGTGGTGTCCACCAACGCGTGGACGCTGCCCGTGCCGATCAGGCAGTACACGGGGATGGGGGTGGCCGCGGCCCTCCACGTCCTCGGGGGCCGCTACGGGGCGGGCCTGATCCCCTCCACCGCGACCTACCGCGGTCTCGTCGTGCCGCTCAACAGCAGCCCGGTCAGCGACTGGCTGCTCGGGGGTGACGGATTCGCCATCGTCCACGACGGCGCGGCCGCGAACCGGTTCGAGAAGCTCACGGCCCTCTGCGCCTGGCCCGAGGCCATGGAGTCCCTCCGCGTCTGCCTCGTCGACCCGCGCCACGACCGCAACTGCGGCACCTGCCACAAGTGCATGATGACCCTCGCCGCCTTCCGGGTGCTCGGCGTCGACGCGCCGTGCTTCGACGCCGTGCCCTCGGCTGCGCAGTTCACCGACTGGGCCCGGCGCTGGCCGAGTGGCCGGTACCACCGGCAGGAGGGCCTGGTGCTGGTCGACGCGGCCCGGGAGCGCGGGGTGGACGAGCCCTGGGTGCGGGCGTTGCGCAACCGGATCCGGGTCGCGCAGCTCAAGGACGGCGTGCGCGCCGCGTGGCCCGGTCTGGCCGACGGCGTCGCGTCGGCCCATCGGCGGGTGCGGGCAATGGGCTCCCCCCGGGGCTGACCCGACCACCCGCGCCCGCTCGGCGCAGGCACTCGTCGAGCCGGGCCGCGAGCACGTGCACGTGGGGCTCACCGATCATCGAGTCGTGGTCGCCCGGCACCTCGATGCACTCGATCCCCGCGGTCGCCACCCGGGCCCACCCCAGGTCGGCCGATCCGGCCGTGCGGCGGACGGGCTCGGCGGAGAACACCGTCACCAGCGCAGGTGCGGGCCCGGGGGTGAACCCCCGCTCACGGGCGAACGCGGCCGCCCAGTCCAGGACCGCTCCGGTCCCGGGGAGGTGCTCGACCGGCCGGGGCGGGTTCCGCCCGAAGAGCTGGCGGACCCGCCACGCCACGATGCTCGGGCCCCGGCGACTGCACAGCTTGCGCACCCGGTACCAGAGGGAGTGCCGCTGCGCCCACCGCGCCCGCACCAGATCGGGGTGGATGGCGTCGGCGATGCCGACGAACTCGACCGCGTGACCCTCGGCGGCGAGCCGGCACGCCGTCTCGTACGCCACCATCGCACCGAGCGAGTGCCCGAACAGGCGGTACGGACCGTCGGGGGTCACCTCCCGCACCAGACGCGCGCAGGTCGTGGCGATCTCCTCGATCGAGCCGGCTGCGTCCGCGGGCCCGTGCATCGACGGCATCCACACCCCGAAGACCGGCTGGTCCCGGCCCAGGGTCGCCGCGAGGTGGCGGAGCGTCACCACCGAGCCGGCCCGCATCACGCAGAAGAGCGGCGGCCGGGTTCCGTCGGGCTGCACCGGGACCACGAACGACGCCGACGGGTCCGCCGGCTCGGCCCGCAGCAGCGCCGCCATCCGGCGCACGGTCGCGCCGTCGAAGAACACGGTGGCCGGCAGCGGCCGGCCGAACGCCCGCTCGAGGTCGAGGAGCAGCTCGGTCGCGTGGAGCGAGTCACCCCCGAGATCGAAGAAGTCGGCGTCGATGCTCGGGAGCTCGTCGTCACCGAGCACCCGCTGCCAGATCGCGGCGATCTCCCGCTCGAGGTCGTCGGCGGGGGCGGCGCCCGGAGCCGCGCGCGTCGACGCGGTGAACCCGAGCCGGTCGGCGAGACCCGTCCGGTCGAGCTTGCCGGTCGCGCCCCGCGGGATCTCGTCGACGGCGACCACGCGTCGCGGCACCTTGTAGGGCGCGAGCCGCTCGGCCGCGTACCGGCGCAGCTGCGGTGCGGTGACGGTGGCGTTCGCCTCCAGTACGACCGCTGCGCCGACCTCCTCCCCCAACCGCGGATGGGGCACCGCGAACGCCACTGCGTGCTTCACCTGGGGATGGGTCAGCAGCACGTCGTCGATCGCGCGCGGGGCCACCTTCTCGCCGCCTCGGTTGATGATCTCCTTGAGGCGACCGGTGAGCGTGACGACGCCGTCGGCGTCGACGAGCCCCTGGTCGCCAGTCCGGAACCAGCCGTCCTGGAACGCCGCCGCCGTGGCCTCGGGCGCGTCGAGGTACTGCGTCGCGACCGACGGCCCCCGGATCGCCAACTCCCCGACCGCACCCGGGGTGAGAACGCGCCCGTCCTCACCGAGGGCCACGACCTCGCAGCCGACCGCGCGGCCCACCGACCCTGGCGTGCGCACACCGGGTGGGCGGGCGTTGCTCGCGATCTGGTGCGCGGCCTCGGTCATCCCGTAGGCCTCGATCACCGGCACCCCGAGCACCCGCTCGAGCTCCTCCATCAGTCTCGCGGGCAACGGGGCCGACGAGGAGCGGACGAAGGTGAGCGACGACCGGATCGGTCGATCCGCGGTTGCGCGCGGACGGCTGACGTCGAGCATCGCCTGGTGGATGGTGGGCACCGCGGTGTACCAGGTCGGTGACATCGTGTCGATCCACTCCCACACCGACGCCGCGTCGAATCCCGGTGCGCAGATCACGCTGCCGCCCTGGCTCAGCGGCGCGAGCAGTCCGGCCACGAGGCCGTGGATATGGAACAGCGGCATTACGTCGAGACACCGGTCCCGGGGCGTGAGCCCGAGTGCGGCGGCCACGTTGGCGGCCGAGGCCACGAGCGCGTCCTCGCACAACGGTACGAGCTTCGGGCGGCTCGTGGTCCCCGAGGTGAAGAGCAGGAGCGCAGCGTCACCCCGGTCACGCGATGGCGCAGGGGCCGGCGCGTCGTCGGGCACGACCAGGTCGAAGGCCCCGGCCCCCGCACCGGGAACCAGCTCGAGCACCGGGATGCGCAGCGCCGTCGCCGCGTCGCGAGCGGCCGTGTCGTGACCCTGCTGGACGATCACGGCGCGCGCCCCCAGGGCCTCGAGATCACGCGCGTGCTCCGCCTGGGGTCGGTCGGTCGCGAGGGGGGCGCACACTGCAGCCGCCGTCACGCCGAGGAACGCCACCGCGAGGTCGGCCCCGTTGGGCAGGGCCAGCGCAACCGGCGCGTCGGGCCCCAGACCGGCGGCGCCGAGGCGGTCCCCCACCCCCACCACCTGATCGAACAGCTCGCGGTGCGTCGCGTCGCGACGTCCCGGCGCCAGGAGCGCAGGTTGGTCACCGGACGACGTCGCGCCGGCGCGCAGCAACTCGAGGAGCGACGCCATCGGGAGGAGTCTACGAACGGGTCCGGAGACGGCGGCGCAGATCCTCGAGCCGCCCGGTCGCGTCCCCCACTGCTGCGGCCGGGTCGGCGCCGTGGCGCAAGCGCCACGCCGGGAGCCGGGCCAGCGCGCCGCATACGCCGAACAGGTCGGGACGGACATCGGCGTCCACGAGCGCGAGGCTGGCCCCGAGCAGCTCGCGCATCACGTCGGGACCGGGCAGCGGGGTGACCCCCGGGCCGTCGGCCGAGCCACCCGAGGTGACGGCGACCGCGACCACCGGGCGCTCCCCGGAGGCGAGCGTCCCGGGCGGGAGCTCGACGCGCTGGCGCAGGTCCTCGGGCACGCCCCGGCCCCCGGCGATCGACCCGGCGACCACGTCGGCTGCGACCGCCACGGGTCGGGGTACGCCGCGCGCGAGCACGCGGTCGTCCCGACGCTCGAGCAGCACCGCGTCGTCGGCGAGCACGGGCCAGCCGAGCAGGTGCGCAGCGTACGCAAGTGTCGACTTCCCCGTCCCCGTGCCGCCCACCACGAGCAGCACTGCGTCGTCGACGACCAGCGCCGCACCGTGGAGCAGGTGGCGCCCCCGCCGGGCGAGCACGTGGGTGAGGCAGACCAGCGCGACGAACCGGAACTCCCGAGCGAGGCCGGGCGCGTCACCCCCCACCACGATGGCGTGCGGCGTGCACCGCGCGGTGAGCCCGGCGGAGCTGCGGACCGCGAGCTCCCCCGGGCCCGTCCACCAGAGGTCGACGTAGTCGAGGGCACGATCGGGGTCACGGTCCGGCACCGCAACCGCCGCCGCGTCGAAGCGAAGGTGGCACGCCGGCGCGCCGGCCACAGTGGCTGCGTGACGGAAGAGCGACGCCCCCGCGTCGGCCCGCACCCCGTCGGCGGCACCGAGCCCGACGGGGACACCGCCGACCTCCACCACGGTGCCGGCGCGTACGTCGGCCGCGTCGACCTCCGCGACGGAGGGCGGTCCGCTCACCGGCGCGCCCCCGCACCGAGACGCCGGGCCAGCCGGACGGCCCCGGCCACGGTCGTCCGGGGAACCCGCTGCACCGCCCCGGCGGCGGGACCCCAGCGCACATACGGTCGCGACGGGGAGACGGCCGTCACCCGGCCGATGAGCGCCGACGGCGCGACCGGCGGGTCGGCGCGCACGCAGGTATCCCCCTGGAACCGGTGCCGGGCGCCTACCGCGCCCCGGTGCCGGTGCACCACGATCTCTCCCTGCGGGCCGCAGAACGCCCACACTTCTCCGCGCGCCGGTCCGGTCGCCCGGGCCTCGATCCGCACGCGGGTGCCGCTCGGGAGCGACCAGCCCATCGACCGGCCTGACACGTCCAGCCACAGCGGCTCCTGCTCGGCCCGGGTCCGGAGGAGTCGCGCGGTGGCGTCGGCGTCGCAGTGCGGCGCGGGCCTCGGGTCGCCGGTGATCCGTGCCCGCAACGCAGCACGCCGCCGGTGCATCGTGCGGACCCTCCCGCGCAGCAGGCGCACCGGATAGGGCCCGGGCAGGTCGGCGTACCAGACCGCGACCGCGGCCGGCGGCGGGACCGGGACTCGCCTGGTGGCGCCGATCGCGTCGCGGAGCCGACCCCGCACGAGGAAGGGCAGCGCCTCCTGGCGGCGCGAGCGGGCCGTGCCCGCACTACCGAGCAGGGTCACGCGCTCGGGCCAGACGGCTCGCCACACCCGCGCGCGTGGCCCCGAGGGGACCGGTCCCGCGGGTCCGCTGAGACCGAGCGCGGCGGTGACCCGTGCCCGCGCGCCGGCCACGATGATGTCGAGCCCCTCGGCGCGCGTGTAGCGATCGACGAACCCCCAGTCGATCTCCTCGCGCGCGAGGACGCGCGCGACGTCGGCGTAGCCGAGGAGCGCGGGGAAGCTGTCCTTGTTCATGTGCACGAGGAAGTGGACGAGCGCAACCTCGGGGTCGAGCACCCGCACCGAGGACCCATCCGGCAACTCGTGCCCACGGGTCCGCTCCCACACCAGGTCGGGCCGACGCGCCGGGAACCCGAGCTTGTAGAGGTCGAGGTGGAGGTCGACCGGCACCCCGTCGACCCGTGCGCCCACGGACTGCAGCACGTTGACGCGGGCCAGGGCACCGGCGTCGGTCCCGAGCGGATGGCCCGGTGCGAGCACGGCGAGGATCTCGTCGAGGCGGCGGGCCGCGCCCGGCTCGAGCAGGACGTCGACGTCGGTGCACGGCCGTTCCCCCCTGCGCCGGTACCACCGGGCCTCGGCGGTGACCCCCTTGATCGCAGCGACCTCGACCCCGATCGCCGCAAGGTCGTCGCGCACCCGCACCAGGGCCGCCTCGAGCCGGCCGTGGCGGTGGCGGACCGCGGCGTCGAGGCCTGCGAGCCGCACGCGCGCGGGGGCGTCGGGCGCGTGCTCGCGCACCCAGCTCCACAGCAGGCCCGTCATCCCGTGGCCGTTCGCGGCGTCGACGAGGCCGTCGTCGCCGTGCGGGAACACGCCGGGCGCGCGACCGGCCGCCAGATCCAGGAGCGCCGGATGGGGTCGGGTCACGGCGGGGATGGGCGCCCGGGCTCAGCCGGCGATGCCGTCGCCCGGCACGACGAGCCCCGCGGCCTCGACCTCGTCGAGGAACGCGGCGATGTCCCGGGCCACGGTCTCGACGGGGACGTCGTCGAACCGGTCGGCGAGATCCGCCGCCAGCTCCGCTGGCCCCCGCTGCCCGTCGAGGGCCAGCCAGACCAGGGTGCCGACCTCGTTCAGGGTGAGCAGCTCCTCGCCCCGGGGGTCGACGAGCACCGCCTGACCGTCGACGACCTCGGAGACGACTCGGGGCGACCGCTGCCACGCCATCGGGTCAGGTTAGGCCCCGGGATGCGGGCCCCGGGACGAGAACCGCCGGTCCGGTGCCGCCCGGACCTATCATTCGGGGCCGGCGTCGAGGACCCCGAAGCGCCGGGGACCGTCGAAGACCATCACCACCCACGAAGACGACTGGGAGCAGCAATGCGCTACGAGCCACCGACCATCGTGCGCCGGGACCGGCTCGCCGGCCTTCTCATCGCCAAGAGCGACATCCCCGCCCCCACCTGAGCTCGATCATCTGAGCTCGATCATCTGAGCCCGGACACCCGAGCCCGGGCGCACGCGTCGGGAGCGCCGCACCCGTCCGGGCGACCCGCATCGGCTAGCCTGTGGGCGAGTCCACCACGGGTGGGCCGGGTCCCGGGCCGTGGCGCTTCGTCGCCTCCGGCCGGCCGGCGTGAGCCGGCGCTCCATCTGGGGCCGACTCCGAGGACTGCGGTCCTCCAGACCCGCTCAGGCGGAAGATCGATGCACCGATGACGACATCGCCCGCGCCGACCGTGCCGGCGTGGCAATTCGAGCTCGCGGTGGAGGACGATGCCGACGGCAACGCCTCGCCCGAGCAGCACTCCCTCCTCGAGGCCGACCGGCCCCGCTGGCAGGCGACCCTCAACACGTTGCTGCGGGCCGCCGAGCAGCACCTCGCCGCCGCCCGCCGACTCCAGGGCCCCGAGCGAAGCCAGGTCCTCGCCGATGCCGAGGCCGACCGCCAGCGCCTCCTCCTCGCGTGGTCCCGGCTGACCGGCATCGAGATCGAGGTCACGGCCCCCCGCGCCGGCGCGTCGGGCCCGGCCGAGCGCGAACCCGACGCCGACAGCCTCGCGCCCGCCGTCGTCGCGCTCCAGGTCTCGTGGGAGCCGGGACGGGTGGTCGCCTGGGCCGGCGGCCCCCGCTGCGAGCCGGGCGCGGCCGCCGCGGTTCTCGCGATGCTCGCGGAGGCCGAAGCCCCCGAGGCGCCGTGGACCCCCCACGCAGGCGTGACGCTCCCCGACGGCGGGCGCGCCGAGGCGTTCAGCGCGCCCGTGGGTGAGGTGCTCGGCTGGCTGGTGGCCGCCGGCGCCGGCCAGGTCGACGCCGAGGTCGGGGCCAGCGTCCGGTGGCTCGGCCGGGTCGCGATCTGGGCGGTCGAGCTCACCGCCCGCGGCGCCATGGTGCCGCTCCTCCGCCAGCGGCGGAAACGCAACGGGAGCAGCCGCAGCACCTCCGCGTCGTACTCCGTGCGCTGGACGCCGGCGCTCGTCGACGCCGACCGACTGGCCGACGTGGTCGCCGCGATGCCCGGCAGCGTGCGCGCCCTCGACACCCGCGTCGACGCCCGCGCGCTGACCCGCTCGGCCCTCACCGGGATGGTCGACGCCATCTGCCGGGACAGCGCGCGTCGCATCGAGGTGCCCGCACCCCCGCCCGTGGTGCGCTCGGCCACCGACGTCACCGAAGCCTTCCTCGCCCGCCTCGACGGCAGCGCGTTCGACGCACCGATGCGGGTCGCCGACGACCTCGTCACCAAGGCCGAGCGTTGGGCGCGCGGCGTGACGCGTGAGCAGCGTCCCCTGCTCGTCCGGCTCGAGGCCCCGCCCGCCGGTGACCCGGCCTGGGACCTCGCCGTGTTCGCCCCGAGCCCCGACGGCACCCTCGTCCCGATCGAGCGGGCCATCGTCGACGCGCGCAGCGAGCGTGCGGAGCTCGAGGACGAGATCGGGCGCATCGAGCGCATGGTCCCGGCGCTCGCCCGCCCGAGCACACGCCGCGGGCACACCGTCGTCGACCAGGCGGAGGCGTGGGAGCTGATGGTCGACATCGGGCCGCGTCTGGCGGCCGCGGGGTTCGCCGTGCAGGTCCCGGCGCTCAGCCTGCGCCGGCCCGCGCCGTCGCTGCGGGTGTTCGCCGAGCAGACCGAGACCGCGGTCGGCGCGAGCCAGCTCGCCGACGTCCGGTGGTCGGCAGTGTTCGACGACGTCGAGCTCACCGCCGCCGACATCGCCCGGCTCGCCCGGGAGGCCCGGCCGCTGATCCACTCGCGTGGCCGCTGGGTCGCGCTCGACAAGGCCGACCTCGACGCCGCGGCCGCGGCCCTCGCGGAGCGGGCCCAGACCACCCAGCTCTCCGGGGCCGACATGCTGCGCCTCGCGCTCGGCCTCGACGGATCGCCGCTGGCCGGCGGCATCACGGTGGCGGGCGGCGGCTGGGCGGCGGAGCTGCTCGCGGCGGCGGCCGCGGTGGACGGCACCCCTGCGACCGAGCCCGACGGCTTCGTCGGGGAGCTGCGCACCTACCAGGCCGACGCGCTGGCGTGGCTGGGCTTCCTCGAGTCGGCCGGCATCGGCGGCTGCCTCGCGCTCGACATGGGGCTCGGCAAGACCCCCACGATGCTCGCGCACCTCACCGAGGCCGCCGACCGGGGGCCGGCCCTGGTGATCGCGCCTCCTGCGGTCGTCGGCAACTGGGCGTCCGAGGCCCACCAGTTCGTCCCCGGCCTGCGGGTCAAGGTCCACCACGGGGCCAACCGGGCCGACGCCGACGAGATCGCCGCCGAGGTGGCGGGCGCCGACGTCCTCCTCACCACCTACGGCACCGCGGTGCGCGACATCGAGGCCATCGAGAAGGTGGACTGGGCGACGCTCGTGCTCGACGAGGCCCAGGCGATCAAGAACGTCGCCAGCGACACCGCCCAGCAGCTCCGGCGGATCCCGGCCCGCGTGCGCGTCGCGCTCACCGGCACGCCCATCGAGAACGGCCTCGGTGATCTCTGGGCCATCCTCGACTTCACCAATCCGGGGCTCGTCGGCCCCCGGCCCCAGTTCGTCGCCAGCCTGTCGGGCGACGAGTCGTCCAAGGCCCAGTCCGCGGAGCACGCGCTCCGCGCGCTCAACGGCATCCTGGTCTTCCGGCGGACCAAGGCCGAGCCGGCGATCGCGGCCGAGCTGCCCGACCGCATCGACGAGCTCGACCACTGCTCGATGACACCGGAGCAGATCGGCCTCTACCAGGCCGTGCTCGACAAGCTCGTGCTCACCACCGATCTTCCCGACGGCGAGGAGCCCCGCAAGGGCCAGATCCTCGCCGCGATCACCGCGCTCAAGCAGATCTGCAACCATCCGGCGGCGTACCAGGATGACGACGGGCCGCTCGGGGGCCGGTCCGGAAAGCTCGCGCGCCTCGAGGAGATCGTGGACATCGTCTACGCGGCGGGCGAGCGCGTCCTGATCTTCACGCACTTCGCCGAGTGGGGCATGAAGCTCGCCACCCATCTCACCGAGCACACCGGCACGCCGGTGGAGTGCTACCACGGCGGCCTCTCCCGGACCGCGCGCGACAAGATCATCGAGGACTTCCAAAACGGTGAAGGCCCGGGCGCGCTGGTGCTGTCGCTGAAGGCCGGCGGGACGGGCCTGAACCTCACCGCCGCGAACCACGTCGTGCTCTACGACCGGTGGTGGAACCCCGCGGTGGAGGACCAGGCGCGCGACCGCGCGTGGCGCATCGGCCAGACCCACACCGTCATCTGCCACCGGCTGGTGTGCCCGGGCACCGTCGACGAGCGGGTCGAGGAGGTCGTCGAGGGCAAGCGTCGCATCGCCGATCTCGTCCTGCCCAAGTCGAGCTCGCTCGCCGACCTCGACCAGGCGCAGCTGAGCATGGCCCTGGGCATCCGCCCCGACGCCCTGCTCACCGAGGACGTCGCCGATCTCGGCGCCACCCCGCCCGATCCCGGCGAGGAGGCCGCCGCATGACCGAGGGCGGAGGCAACCGGCGGCGGCGGTCGCGGTCGGCCGCGCGTCGCAAGGGCTCGGCCCGGCCGTTCTGGGGCGACGCCGAGACCGCAGCAGGACCCGAGCACGGGATCGAACCGGTCGACCACCCGACGGCGCTCATCGACTCGCTCGGGACCCCCCCCTTTCCCCGCGCCGACCCCGCGCCCCACTACTTCGCCGCCGTCTACAACCGGGCTACCGGCATGGCCCTGGCCCTCGCGCACGCGTACGGCATCGTCGAGACCGGCGACCCCGACGACACGCCCACCGAGACCGGCCCGGGTGGCGAGACGGGCTGATCCCCGCAGGCGACGCGCTCAACCGTCGTCCGACACCATGCCTGCGTCGACCCGCAGCACGCGGTCGAAGGCCACGGTGTCGAGCAGCCGGCGGTCGTGGGTGACCAGCAGGACCGTGCCGGGGAACTCCGCCAGCGCCTGCTCGAGCTGCTCGATCGCCGGCAGGTCGAGGTGGTTCGTCGGCTCGTCGAGGACCAGCGTGTTGACCCCGGTGGTCTGGAGGAGCGCGAGCGCAGCACGGGTGCGCTCCCCCGGCGAGAGCATCGCCGCGGGCCGCTCGACGTGCGCGGCGCCGAGCCCGAACTTGGCCAGGACGCTGCGGGCGTCGCTGATCGTCACCCCCGTCGCCGCGATGAACGCGTCGACCAGCGCGGTCGTCCCGGCAAACGTGGCCCGGGCCTGGTCGATCTCGCCGACCACCACGCCGGGGCCGAGCCACTGCGTCCCCGCGTGCAGTTCGACCCGGCCGAGCAGGGCATCGAGCAACGTGGACTTCCCGGCACCGTTGGGACCGACGATGCCCACCGTCTCCCCCCAGCCGATCTCGAGGGTCACCGGGCCGAGCGAGAAGCGGTCGCGCGCCACCACCGCCTGGTCGAGGCGCGCCACGACCGCGCCGGCGCGGGGGGCGCACGCAATGGAGAACTGCAGCTCCCACTCCTCCCACGGCTTCTCTACGACCTCGAGCCGCTCGAGCGCGCGCTCGCTGCGCCGGGCTCGCGACGCAAGTTGCTCGGTCTGCTCCTTGCGGAAGCCCCGCCCGGCACGATCGGCGTCCTTCGGGCTCGCTTTGCCCTTGGCGACCCCACGGTGTGCCCACTCCCGCTCGCGCTGGGCCCGGGCGGTGAGCGCGCCACGCTGGCCCTGGTACTCCTCGTACGCGGCCTCGGCACGCCGTCGGGACACGTCGCGCTCACGCAGGTACGCCGAGTACCCACCCGCGAACGTCGTGATCGTGTGGTCGTGCGCGTCCAGATCGGCGACGTCGGTGACGACCCGGTCGAGGAACGCGCGGTCATGGCTCACCACGACCAACGGTCCCGTGAACCCGAGCGCGAAGCGCTCGAGCTGGTCGAGACCGTCGAAGTCGAGGTCGTTCGTCGGCTCGTCGAGCAACAGGACGTCGAAGCGCGCCAGCAAGATGGCGGCCAGCCCGACCCGCGCGGCCTGACCTCCCGAGAGCGTGGGCATCGTGGCGTCGAGCAGCGAGCCGGCCGCGAGCCCGAGCGTCTGCACCACCTCACCGGCACGAGCGTTGAAGTCGGCCGCCCCGAGCGCCAGCCACCGTTCCAGCGCCGCGCTGTAACGGTCGTCGGCACCCTCGGCACCGTCGGCGAGCGCAGCCGTCGCCGCGTCGAGCGCGTCCTGCGCGTCGGCGACACCGGTCCGGCGCGCAAGGTAGGCCATGACCGACTCACCCGCCCGCCGCTCCGGCTCCTGGCGCAGCTCACCCACGGTCGCCGTCGGCGGCGCCGTCTCCACCGACCCGGACTCGGGGTGCAGCCGGCCCGCGAGAACGCCGAGGAGCGTCGACTTCCCCGAGCCGTTGGGCCCGAGGACGCCGAGACGCTGGCCGGGCGGGACCACGAGGTCCACGTCCTCGAGCACGGGGTGGGGGCCGTAGGCGAAGGTGACGCCCCGGGCTCGCAGCGTCGCCGGCATCGGTCGACGCTACCGGCAGGCGGACGCGCCCACAGACCGGCGCGCGGCCCGGGCCACGCCGATCACGCCGGTGCGGCGAAGGGCGGGACCAGCGACGGGGTCGGGGGCCCCGTGAGCACGATGATCGACGCGTGCTCGAGGCCGGCGCGCCGGTGCACGAGGGCGTCCCGGTACCAGTCCAGACCGAGCATCCCGAGGAACGCGTTGCGGCTCGGGTACCACACCGCGAGCGCCTCGTCGTAGGTGTCGTGGTCACACCCCGAGAACACCTGCTCGGCGGGGGCCAGCCAGAGGATCTGCGCCCCCACCTCGGCCATCGCCCGGATGGCCACCTCGCCGTAACGCCGGTACGCGTCCCGCCCGGAGACCGCGTCGTCCGGACCCGGGGCCTCGTACTCCGCCCGGTCGCGGTAGCGGTTGAGGTTGAGCATCACGATCGGGGTGGTGAGGTCCTCGCCCGCGAAGGCACCCAGCTGGGCGTCGGTCGGGTCGATGTGGGTGCTTACGGGCTGCGTGATCACGGGTCCTCCCGGTTTCGACAATGTGTTCCCAGGTCGTTCAGACTGCCGCCCATGGGCCGCAAGATCCTCTTCGTCACCACCGACCAGCAACGCTACGACGCACTGGGCTGCAACGGCGGCACCATCGCCCGGACTCCGGTGGTCGACCGCCTCGCGGCCGACGGGATCGTGTACCGCCGGGCCTACAACCAGAACACGGTCTGCATGCCCGCGCGGTCCACCATGCTCACCGGCCAGTACGTCCGCACCCACGGCGTAGTGGCCAACGGAGTCGCCCTCCCCGAGGACGCCCCGAGCGTCGCCGCTCATCTCCACGAGCGCGCCGGTTACCGGACGGCACTCATCGGCAAGGCCCACTTCGAGCCGGCCTTCGACCCCGCGGGTCGCTGGGAGGAGAACGCCCGCTGGATGCGAGGCGACACCGGCCCGTGGCGGGGCTTCGAGTACTCGATCCAGGCCGCGCACATCGCCGCGTTCAACGGGCGAGCGATCCAGCACTACGGGCGCTGGCTCGAGGCCACCCACCCCGAGCACCTCGAGAGCTTCGCGCCGCTCCTGGGCGCGGTCCCCGGCGGCGACACCATGGCACCCGAGACCAAGCACAACCCGATCCCGCGCGGTTGGTACCACACCGACTGGACTGCGGAGCGCGCCATCGACTGGCTCGACTCGCTCGACGCCGACGACGACTGGTTCTGCTGGCTCAGCTTCCCCGACCCCCACCATCCGTGGGACCCGCCCGAGGAGGAGATGCACCGGGTGCGGTGGCAGGACCTCGACCTGCCGCCCGGCCACCCGGGGTCGCCCGACGCGATCCGGGCCGTGCTCGCCCAGAAGCCGGCGCACTGGCTCGCGTGGTGGGAGGGCCGCTTCCTCAACGCGGAGGGCGGGCCGCTGATGTTCTCCCCCGGGACCCTCACCGACGACCAGATCCGCGAGGTCAACGCGCGCGTCCACGTCATGAACGAGCTGATCGACGAGGCGACCGGACGCGTGCTCGCCGCGATCGAGCGGCGGGGGTGGCTCGCCGATACCGACGTCATCTTCACCACCGATCACGGTGAGCTCCAGGGCGACTTCGGACTGCTCTACAAGGGCCCGTACCACACCGAGGCGCTCATGCGGCTGCCGTTCGTGTGGCGGCCGGCGCCCTCGGCCGGCATCCCCGCGACCGAGATCCACGATCCGGTCGGTCAGGTGGACCTCGCGCCCACGTTCTGCACGATCGCCGGCATCGAGCCTGCGGAGTGGATGGAGGGGCGCACGCTGCCGACCGCCCCGGACGCGGGTACGCACGAGCGGGCGCTGTGCGAGTGGGACAGCCAGTTCCCGGGTTGGGGCATGCACCTGCGGTCGATCGTGCGTGACGGGTGGCTGTGCACCGTCTACGAGGAGAGCACCGACGGCCAGCCCAATGGGCTCGAGGCGTGGAGCGAGCGGGTGCTCATCCCGTGCGGCATCCACTACGACGGGACCGAGGGCGAGCTCTACGACCTCGAGGAGGACCCGTTCCAGTTCCGCAACCGCTGGGACGACCCGGGCGCGCGCGCGGTCCGGGCCGACCTGGTCGCCGACCTCTACGACGCTCTCCCGAAGCACCGCCGCGTCCTCCCCGTCGACGCCCCCGCCTGACCCCCGGCGTTTGGTGCGTATCTGACCGTCGTCTTCTGACGAAGAAGAAGGTCAGATACGCACGATCGGTGGGGAGTGGGGAATGCGGGTGGGGGTCAGGTGAAGGTGTAGTCGGCGGGGTCGGCGGCGCGGGTCCAGGTCCAGTAGGTGGGGATGGGCCACGGTGACAGGGTCCAGACCTCGCCACGGGCGTTCTTGTAGTGCGAGTGGGTAACCGACGGGTGGGCCCAGACCATCTGCGAGATCTCGTGCTGGTAGCGCTCGACGTACCGGTCGTGCGCGTCCGTGCGCACCTCGATCGTACGGTGACCGCTGCGGAGCGTCTGCCCGATGGCATCCATGACGTAGTGCACCTGGCACTCGGACTGGAAGATCAGGCTGCCGCCGTGCGCCAGGTTGGTCCCCGGGCCGTAGACGCAGAACAGGTTCGGGAAGTCGGGGACCGTGATGCCGAGGAACGCCGACGGCCGGTCGCCCCACTGGTCGCGCAGGCTGCGCCCGCCCCGGCCGGTGATGTGCATCGGCCACAGGAACTCGGTGTGGCGGAAGCCCGTCGCGTAGCAGATGACGTCGGCCGGGTGGTGGGTGCCGTCCTCGGTGACGACGCCGTCGGCCACGATGCGGGCGATCCCCGTGCGCACCAGCTCCACGTTGTCCTTCTTCAGGCAGGTCAGCCACGACCCGTTGTCCTGGAGCGTGCGCTTGCCGGTGGCCGGGTAGTCGGGCATGACCTTCGCGAGCAGGTCGGGATCGTCCCCCACCTGGCTCTCGATCCAGCCGGTGAACAGCTGGCGGGTGATCTCGTTGCCCGCACTCACCGCCTGTCCCTGCCCGTCGTCGTACGCGGGGTCGACGCGCGAGTTCTCGATCGACAACCCGGCGCCCGGATAGAAGGTCAGGAAGCGGAACCACCGCGCGTAGAAGGGCACGTGGCGCATGGCCCACCGCTCACCGTCGGGCACCGGGAGGTGGTAGCCGGGGTTCGGGAACATCCACTGTGCCGTGCGCTGGAACACCGTGAGCCGCTCCACCTGGTCGGCGATCGTCGGTGCGATCTGGAAGCCGCTCGCGCCGGCACCCACGAGGGCGAAGCGTGTCCCCCGATGGTCGACGGAGTGGTCCCAGCGGGCCGAGTGGAACGACGGGCCGGCGAACTCGTCCCGGCCGGGGATGTCGGGGAGCTTCGGCCGGTTCAGCGAGCCCACCGCGCTGATCACGAACCGAGCGTCGATCGTGTCCGTGACGCCGTCGGCGGTGCGCACCGCGACCGACCAAAGGCCGGTCGTCTCGTCGTAGGTCGCGTCGGTGACCTCGGTCCCGAAGCGGATCCGCGGGCGGAGCGCGTGGTGGTCCATCACCCGCACGAAGTACTCCTGGAGCTCGGGCTGCTGCGAGAAGTACTCCGTCCAGTGGTCGGCCGGCTCGAACGAGTAGCAGTAGAAGTGGCTGCCGACGTCGACACGCGCACCGGGGTAGCGGTTCTCGTACCAGGTGCCCCCGGGACCGGCGTTCTTCTCGACGATCGTGAACGGCAGCCCGGCCTCCTGGAGCCGGATCCCAGCCAGCAACCCCGCCTCGCCGCAGCCGATGACCACCACCGGCGAGTCGGCCTTCACGTCGTCGGGGATCTCCGCCCCCCAAGTGATCGCCCCGGAGTCGGCGCCGTCGAGGTGGAGGTCGTCCACGAACATGGGCTCCACCGCGCGGTCGACCTCGGCGCAGGCCAGGTAGCTCATCATCTCGTGGAGCACCTCGGCCGACGGCGCGGGCGGGAGCACGCAGCCGCCGTCGCGGTACGCGGCCAGCGCCGGGAGCGCCCGCCGGCGCGCCTCGGCCTTGGTGTCCACGTCGAGGTAGCCCTGGTACTCGTTGAGGAACAGCCCGGCCGGGCGGATGTCGCCACGGACCCACGCGGGATCGCCGGTCACGTGGACCATCGCGCACATCAACGCCGGGATGCTCACGTCCTCGAGGGCTGCGGCGATGGTCGCGTCGTCGTCGGTGAACGGGCGTCCTGCGTGCGGGTTGCGGGTGGTGGCCATGGCCTCAGGCTCGCCCATGGGCCGGCGCCGCTTCCAGTCGGCCCCGTAGGTCGTCGAGGAGCCCGGGGCTCGCCTTCATCGCGGTGCGGGTCGCCCCGCTGAGCAGGCCCAGGCGCAGCCGCAGGGCCGCGTCGACCAGGGCGTCCCGGCCCACCACCGCCTCGGCCACCGCCACCGCCCGGTCGGGGCCCACCACCGTGGTGGACGAGGCGAGGAGCTCGGCGACGTCGGTGCGCAGCAGGAGGTCGGAGGCCGCGAGCTCGCTGAACCCGAAGTCGATGATCCAGGGCTGGCCGTCGTCCCCGAGGAACACGTTGGCCAGGCGCAGGTCGCGGTGGGCGACCCGGTGCCTGCGCATGTGCGCGACCTGCTCCCAGATCCCGCCGAGCGCGGCATCGGTCATGTCTGCGGGCGGCACGCGGTCGAACGACTTGCCCGCGATCTGCTCGTAGGCGAGCACGAACCCGTTGGGCTCGGCCTGGGCGAAGGCGACGAAGCGCGGCGTGCACACCCCGAGGTCGCGCACGGCGAGGGCCACGAGCGCCTCGTGCTCGACGGTGCGCCGGAGCGACGCGTCGGCCTTCTCGTCGCCGAGGTCGCGGGGCATGAGCCGTCGGTAGGTCCGGAACATGAGGTCGGCGCTGCGCTCGTCGGCACCGAGGGCCTTCACGAACAGCGGTGTGCCGTCGGCGGCGGTGCCGAAGTAGGGCGAGGATCCCCGGGCGTCGACGTCGGCCCGGCGCAGGTCGCGGAGCGGGACCCCCACCGCCGCGAGCCCCGCCGAGATCGCCTCGATCGACGGGCGCATCGACGGCGCCCCGAGGACGACCACCGCGAGCGCGCCACCGAACCATCCGCAGAGGAGCGCGATCACCACGTCGAACTCGATCGGCGACCCGACGAACCACACCACAGCGACCAACACGACCAGGGTCCACGCGAGCCGGCGCCAGCGTCGCGACTCCCACGGCGCGGCCGCCGTCACGATCGCCGTGACCACCGCGACACTGCTCGGCAGGTCCTCGGGGTCGACCGGGGTGAGCGACCGGTTCAGGTCGGTGACGCGCACCCGAGCACCATCGGCCAGCGGCGCCAGCACGAGGAACAGCACCACCGCGACCGCGACGGCCACCACGATCCCGAGGAGGAGCCGCCACTGCCGCTGTCCCAGCGCCACGGCCAGCCCGGCGACGACGAGCACGAGC
>JBJSXO010000356.1:0-6550 GCA_046086425.1 Actinomycetota bacterium
TACCTCCTCGCCGGCGAGCCCATCCTCGGCGCCTACCGCACCGGCGGGGCCCACGACCCCGACGCGCTCGTGGGCGTGTCGATCGGCTTCGTCGGGACGCACCCCGGAGGGCTCCACATCCACTCCCACATCACGGGCGTCGACCCCGGGCTCCAGGACCGGGGCGTGGGCACGGCCCTGAAGCTCGCCCAGCGGGAGTGGGGCCTCGCCCGCGGCGTCACCGAGGTGCGCTGGACCTTCGACCCGCTCGTCGCGCGCAACGCGTTCTTCAACCTCACCAAGCTCGGCGCCCGGGGCGCGACGTACCACGTCGACGTCTACGGCGCGATGCCCGACGCCACCAACGTCGGTGACGAGTCGGACCGCGTCGAGGCGGTCTGGGACCTCACCGGACCGGTGGGCCGCACCGAGCCCGATCTCGACGCGCTGGTCGCCGCGGGAGCGAAGGTGATCCTGTCGCTCGACGGCGAGGTGTGGCGCGAGACGCCCCTCGTCCCCACGCTGCTCGCGTGCACCCCCACCGACATCACTGCGATCCGTCGCGCCGACCCCGAGACGGCGCAGCGGTGGCGACACGCGGCGCGTGATGCGATCGGCCGCGCGCTCACTCTCGGGTATGCCGCCACCGGCGCAACCCGCGACGGCTGGTGGGTGCTCGAGGCCGGAGCCGGCGTCGCGTCGGGGAACGAGGCCGAGTGAGCGCGGGCACCCGCGTGCGGGTCGAAGCCGTCGAGCTGCGGCGCGTCGCGCTACCGCTCGTGGCCCCCTTCCGCACGTCCTTCGGCACCGAGACCACGCGCGACATCCTCCTCGTCCGGGTCGTCACCGACCGCGGCGAAGGCTGGGGCGAATGCGTCGCGTTCCCCGACCCCGGCTACTCGGAGGAGTACGTCGACGGCGCGCAGCACGTGCTTCGCGAGTTCCTGGTACCACGCGTGCTCGCTGCGGGGGCCACCGACGCCGCCGGGCTCGGGTCCCTGCTCGGCGGGGTCGTCGGTCACCCGATGGCCAAGGCGGCGCTCGAGCTCGCTGTGCTCGACGCCGAGCTGCGCGCCGAAGGCACGGCCTTGAGCGCCCGCCTCGGCGCGGTGCGGCCCGCCGTCGACTGCGGCGTGTCGGTCGGGATGTTCCCCGTCACCGAGCTGCTCGACCACGTCGCGCGCTACGTGGCCGACGGCTACCGCCGGGTCAAGCTCAAGATCGAGCCCGGGTTCGACGTCGAGCCGGTGCGCGCGGTGCGGGAGCGTCACCCCGACCTCCCGCTCCAGGTCGACGCCAACGCGGCCTACACCGTGGCCGACGCCGACCGGCTTGCCGCGCTCGACCCCTTCGACCTCCTCCTGATCGAGCAGCCCCTCGCCGCCGACGACCTGCTCGGCCACGCAGAGCCCGCTCGGCACCTGCGCACCCCGATCTGCCTCGACGAGTCGATCACCTCGGCCCGGGTCGCCGAGCTGGCGATCACGGTCGGGGCCACCGCGATCGTCAACGTGAAGGCCGGCCGGGTCGGCGGCTACCTCGAGGCGGTCCGGGTCCACGACGTGTGCGCGGCTCGCGGCGTGCCCGTCTGGTGCGGGGGGATGCTCGAGACCGGCATCGGCCGCGCCGCGAACGTCGCGCTCGGCGCGCTGCCCGGCTTCACCCTCCCGGGCGACACCTCGGCCTCCGACCGCTACTACGCGCGCGACGTGCTCACCGCGCCGTTCGTGCTCGACGACGGCCGACTCGCGGTGCCCGACGGCCCCGGCCTCGGGGTGACCGTCGACACCGACTCTCTCGACGCCTGCACCACCACGATCGAGACACTGCGAGCCTGACCCCGGTACGGGTGGTCGGTCGCCGCCACCCGCTCGTCACCCCGAGCGGTTGGCCTCCACCATCCGGGTGATGCCCGCGCGCCAGTCGATCCGGGCGGGGCCGACGAGGGCGTGCATCCGGGTGTTGTCCGTGGTGACCGACCCGATGGCGTGGTCGCTCTCCTCGAACGTGGCCTCCGTCCCCGTGAGCTCCGCGATGAGGCCGCACCACTCCTCGATGCTCGACGGCGCACCGGCCCAGTTCACGATGGTGGCCGGCACGGTGGCGGCCTCGAGCAGCAACGGGACCTCCCGCACGATGTCGTCGGAGTGGATGGGGTTGAAGCGGTTCGGCCGGTCGGGATGGAGGGGGATCGCGATCCCCGCCTCCATCATCTTCATGTGGAACCACGGCCAGCCGCCGTCGTCGCCGTAGGGGACGTTCAGCCGCGCGATCGTCGTCGGCACCCCGAACTGGCGACACGCGGTCCGGGCCACGACCTCCGACGCGATCTTGGCGATGCTGTACGTCGCGAACATGACCCGATGGTTGTCACCCAGCGCGTCGGTCTCGGCCACCGGGTGTGCACCCGCCGGCTGGTACACCGCGGTCGACGAGCAGTGCAGGAACCCGCGCGTATTTCGGCACCGCGCGAGCAGCAGGCCGACCGACTCACCGTTCGCCGCCAGGTCGTGGTCCCAGTCGGCGTCGCTACCCCGCGCGATCGCGAAGTTCACGACGTAGTCGAAGTCGTCGGGGATCTCCGTGAAGTCCGACGTGGCGAGGTCCACCGTCTCGCAGCGGACCCCGGCGTCCTCGAGGCGCGCCTTCGCCTTGGCGTTGGCGAAGCGGGCGATCCCCCACACCTCGTTGCGCGTTGCGAGGTCGAGCGCGACCGGGAGGCCGACCGTGCTCGTCGGCCCCGTGACCAGAATCTTCATGTCCTCCACGGCGTCCCTCTCAGCGCAGCTGGTCGACGTAGGTGTCGGTGCCGGGCAGTGTCGGGATGAACGGGGCCGACAGCTCGACCCGCCCGCGCCCCGCAGCGGCAACCGTGGCGCCGAAGCCGGCGAAGGTGTCCCAGCACTCGTCGGGCGGCACTTCGGTGAACGTGAGCAGCGTGATGCGCCGTTCGAGACCCGGCACGTCCTCCACGTAGGCCATCTTGTCCTCGGGGAGCGGGTAGGGCCCGAACAGCAACGTCATCGCCGCCGGCGACCCGGCCAAGCGCGCCGGGAGCACCTCGTCGCGCAGCCACGCCGCGAGCGTGGCCCGGTCGTCGGTCGCGTCGACGACCTCGAGGACCAGGCCCGCGTACGGGTAGTCGAGGGCGTGCACGTCGCGCGGTCCGGTCTCGTCGCGGTACACCGCGCCCAGGTACTCCTGGAACGACGTGTAGACGTGCGTCCGGTCGAGGAACACGCGCCCGTCGGGGAGCAACCGCTGGTTGGTCGCCACCGTCCAGCGCAGATGGTCCTCGTAGCGACCGGCGGTGATCCAGTACAGCGAGATGTACTTCCCGGCCGTGACCGGCTGGGCGATGACCGAGTCCTCCGGCGTGCGCAGGTCCTGGAGCCCGCGCGGGGCGACCCAGCGCCGGCCGGCGAACAGCCACGGCATCGCCAGGGCCCCGGAGTTGAAGTGGTCGTCCTCGTACCACCGGTTGTACGCGTGCTCGTGGCCGACGTGCGGCTCGACCATTGTGATCAGCGCCGACCCGATCGCGGCGGCGTACGGTCCCTCGGCGGGCAGCGTGCTGTACGGGCTGGGGCTCGCGGGATCGGGCATGGACTCAGGTTCTAGCGCCGCACGCGCCGGCGTGCACGCCCCGGCGGCGGACCTACGCCGGCCGGAACGTCGGCACGGTGACCCCGTCGGCCACGTTGCGCCACACCAGCAGGAGATCCATCCCGAAGCGCACCTCGCTCGGGCGCACGTCGACGAGGTTCGCGACCAGGCGCACGCCGCCGGTGTCGGGGAGCTCGACGACGGCCGGGATGTAGGGCACCGAGTCGCTCACCTCGGGGAGGATCGGGTGCCGGATCACCGTGTAGCTGTAGAGCGTGCCGCGGCCCGACTGCTCTACCCACTCGACGTCTTGCGCGCGGCACGCGTAGCAGAACGCGCTGGGCGGGAACCGGTAGGTGCCACAGCTCGTGCAGCGCGGCACCACGAGCCGGTGCTCGGCCGCGGCAGCCCAAAACGGTGCGGTGAAGACGTCGGGGGTGAGCGCGATCAGCTCGGCCGGGGGCAGCTTCGTGTACGGCTCTTCGGCATCGTCGCCTCCTGATCCGTTCGTCGCCGTGGCCGCCATCACGTCACCTCGTCAGCAGGAGCGCGCTCGTCGGGAGCGACGCCGGACCGCCGGTCACGAGCGCGACCGACGCGTCGTCGACCTTGTTCACCGCAGTGCCGCGGATCTGCTCCACGGCCTCCTTCACGTGCGTCATCCCGATGATGTACGCCTCCGAGAGGTTGCCCCCGTGGGTGTTGACCGGGATGGAGCCCGTTCCCCAGCGGATGTTGCCGTCGGCCACGAACGGACCGCCTTCGCCGATGCCGCAGAAGCCGTAGTCCTCGAGCTGCATGATCACCATCGGTGAGAAGTGGTCGTAGAGGAGCGCGACGTCCACATCCGACGCTCGCATCCCCGACATCTCCCACAGCCGTTGGGCGACCGGCCGGTGCCCCGACGACGTGAAGTACTCGTCGGGCATGTTCATCCAGGTGATCGCCTGGCCCCAGCGACCGCGGCCACCGTGCGCCGACGCCGTGACCTTCACCGGCGGGTGCCGGAGGTCGCGGGCCCGCTCGAGCGACGTGGTGACCACGGCGACGGCGCCGTCGCACTCCAGGCAGAAGTCGTAGAGGCACAGGGGCTCGGCGATGAGGCGGGCGTCGAAGTAGTCGTCGAGGGTGAGCGGCTTGGTCATGAGCGACGTGGGGCGACGGATCGCGTTGGCCCGTTGCGAGATCGCCACCTCGGCGAAGTGCTCGCGCGTGGTGCCGTACAGGTGCATGTGCCGGTTGGCCAGCACCGCGAACATCTGGCCCGGCCCCATGAGCCCGGACGGCGCCGCGAAGTCCTTCTCGGGCGAGGGCGGTGCGGAGTACTGCGCGCCCGGCTTGCCCCGGGGTGCGTACGACGCGCCGAAGCGGCTCACCGCCTGCTGGAGCGTCATGAGGCTCACCACGGTGGTCGCCATCCCGGCGTGGATCGCTGCGGCGGCCAGGCCCACCGACCCGGCCGATCCGCCCCCGCCGCCGGTCAGCATGGCGGTGAACCGCACCTCGGGGATCCCCATCACCTGGGCGAAGAGGCTGGTGTCCCCGCCCAGGCCCATGCTGTAGAGGGCGAGGCCGTCGACGTCGTTGACCGTGAGGCCGGCGTCGGCGAGCGCGGCGAGCATCGCCTTGCCCGCCAGCTCCAGCGGCGTCTGGGGAAGCGACTGGCCCCGCTTGTAGTACGGGGTGGCACCCACCCCGACCACCGCCGCTGCATCCTTCATCGTCGTCGCCATGGGTCGGGCATCATGGCACGTATGGCCGACGGACAGAGCTGGGTCGAGCGCGACGCCGCCGTCGTCTGGCACGGATTCACCCAGATGGCCGCGTACGCGGAGAACTCCCCGGTCGTCGTCGACCGGGCCGAGGGCCACTACCTCTACGACGCCGCCGGGCGCCGGTACCTCGACGCCATCTCGTCGCTCTGGGTCACGACCCTCGGCCACCGCGTCCCCGAGCTCGACACGGCGCTGCGTGACCAGATCGACCGCGGCGCGCACACCACGATGCTCGGCAACGGGAACCAGGTGACCGTCGAGCTGGCCGAGGCCCTCGCCCGCGTGGTGCCCGTCGACGATCCCCACTTCCTGTTCGCGGGCGACGGCGCGAGCGCGGTGGAGCAGGCGCTGAAGATCGCGTTCCAGTACTGGGTGAACACCGGCGCCGCCGGGCGCACCACGTTCCTCGCGTTCGGTGACGCCTACCACGGCGACACCATCGGCGCGCTCTCCGTGGGCGACGGTGGGTTCGGCACCGATCTGTTCGACCCGCTGCGGTTCCCGGTAGTGCGCGCGCCGGGCTTCACCGACCCCGGCTGCTTCGATCGCGCCGTCGAGCTGGTGGCGCACCACGCGCACGAGCTGGCCGCGGTCATCGTCGAGCCGGTGGTACAGGGCGCGGCCGGCATGCACCTCGCCGACCCGGCCGACGTGGCGCGCCTCGCCGACGCCTGCCGTGAGCACGACGTACTGCTCATCTGCGACGAGGTCGCCACCGGGTTCGGCCGCACCGGCACCCTCTTCGCGTCCGAGCAGTGCGGGATCCGCCCCGACCTGATGTGCCTCGGCAAGGGGCTCACCGCGGGCTACCTCGCGATGTCGGCGACCGTGGCCAGCGGCCGGGTCTACGACGCGTTCCTCGGTGCCGATCTCGGCCCGCGCACCCTTTACCACGGGCATTCGTTCAGCGGGAACCCGCTGGCGGCGGCGGTCGCGCTCCGACACCTCGAGCTGCTCGAGGCATGGGACGTGCTCACCAACGTGCGCGCCCGGTCCGACGAGCTGCGCGCGCTGCTCGACGACCGGATCGCGCCGCTCCCCGCGGTCGGCGCGATCCGGCTGCACGGCCTCATGGGTGGCGTGGAACTCGCCGCGCCCGACGCCGCCGACCGCTGGGGCCGGCGGGTCTGCGCAGCCGCAGTGGCGCGCGGCGTGCTGCTGCGCCCTCTCGGCGACGTGGTGGTCCTCAT
>JBJSXO010000357.1:0-17569 GCA_046086425.1 Actinomycetota bacterium
CTGCGCGCCGCGTCGCCGGTGACCCTGGTACCGGGTCCCGATCTGCGCGGGACGCGCGTGCTGGTAGTGGAGGACGGGCCGACGACGACCCACGGTGGGATGGCCTTCGGCGCCGGGACGGTGGCCGCCCGTGCGGCCGGAGCCGAGATCGTGGACCCGCGCCGGTGGGCGGTGGGGGAGATCGCCGACGCGTTCGAGCGGTTCCCCCACCTGGGTGCGGTGCTCCCGGCCCTCGGCTACTCCGACGGGCAGATCGCGGACCTGTGTGCCACGGCGCGGGCAGTCGAGTGCGACGTCGTCGTCGCCGGCACGCCGTTCGACCTGGCCCGGATCGGTGACCTCGGCCACCCGGTGCGACGGGTGTCCTACGACGTGGAGCCGGTCTCCGAGCCCGGCGTCCCCGACCTCGGCGTGCTGCTCGCGCCGGTGGTCGCCCGAGCCGGCGAGGCGCGGTCATGATTCCGGCGATCGAGACCGCGGGGCTCACCAAGGCCTACGGCGCCAGCCGGGGGATCGTCGACGTCGATCTCAGCGTGGCGCCCGGTGAGGTGTTCGGGTTCCTCGGACCCAACGGGGCGGGCAAGACCACGATGATCCGGCTGCTGCTGGACCTCATCCGGCCCACCCGAGGCACGGCGCGCGTGCTCGGTCTCGATGCTCACGCCGACGCGATCGCTCTGCACCGCCGGATGGGATACGTCGCCGGGGATCCGGCCCTCGACGACCGGCTCACGGGCCGGACGCTCTGCGCCTGGTTGGGCCGCCTCCGCGGCGTGTCCGATCCGGCGGGTGTGGACGCGCTGGCCGAGCGCCTCGACGTCGACCTCGACCGTCCCATCCGCGTGCTCTCCCGGGGCAACCGCCAGAAGGTGGCGCTGGTGCAGGCGTTCGTCCACCGGCCCGACCTGCTCCTGCTCGACGAGCCCACTGCCGGGCTCGACCCGATCGTGCAGGAGACCTTCGTCCGGATGGTGCGGGAGGTGGCGGACGACGGGCGCACCGTGTTCCTCTCCTCCCACCGCCTCGACGAGGTGCAGCAGGTGTGTGACCGAGTCGGGATCATTGCCGACGGGCGCCTCATCGCCGTCGATCGTGTCGACGAACTGCGGGCCCGCGCGTGGAGAACCGTCGAGATCGAGTTCGCGGCCCCCGTCGACCCGAGCCCGTTCGCTGCGCTGGCCGGTGTCGATACCGTCGAAGCTGACGGGACCACGCTGCGGTTGCGGGCCGTCGGCGACCTCGACGCACTGGTGAAGCTCGCCGCTCGGCACCACGTCGTCGACCTCGTGAGCGAGCCTCCGGAACTCGAGGAGATCTTCCTCGGCTACTTCCCTCCGACGCAGCCGGCGGACGAGCGCGGCGGCCCCGATGCGCGCTGACATCGCCACCCGTACCCTCGCCGACCACCGGCGCAGCCTCGTGGCCTGGGTGCTGGGCATCGGGTTGTACGTTGCGCTCATCGTCGCCGTGTGGCCGTCGATCCGCGACTCTGCCCAGCTCTCGAAGGCCTTCGCCGACTACCCGGACGCGTTGAAGCAGCTGTTCGGCGGCGACACGAGCTTCGACTTCGGGACCTCGGCCGGATACCTCAACGCCGAGCTGTTCTCGCTCATGTACCCCCTACTCCTCGCCGTGTTCGCGATCGCGTTCGGTGCGTCGACCCTGGCGGGCGAGGAGGAGCGCGGGGTGCTCGACCTGGTGCTGGCGTACCCGGTCCGCCGGCAGCGGCTGGTCACCGAGAAGGCGGCGGCGCTGGTCGTGGCCCTCGTCGGCCTGGGGGTGGCGAGCACGGCGACGATGCTGCTCGTCGGGGTGGCGGTGGACCTCGGCATTTCGGTGGGCAACCTCCTCGCCGCAGCCGCAGGCGGCACGCTCGTGGCCCTGGTGACCGGAGCACTCGCCCTGCTGGTGGGTGCGTGGAGTGGCCATCGGGCCGCGGCCATCGGAGTGGCGGCGGCGGTGTTCGGGGCGGCGTACCTGGTGCAGGTACTGGGTGCGTTCGTCGGTGCGTTCGAGTCCCTTCGGTGGCTGTCGCCCATGTACCTCGCCAACGGAACGATGCCGATCCGGGCGGGCTGGCCTTGGGCGCGTTTCGGGGTGCTCCTCTTTGTCACCGCGCTCCTCTTCGCTGCGGCACGCGCAGTGTTCGCCCGGCGCGATATCGGCCACTGAGCGCGTTCAGGCCGCCGTGGTGATGCCGTCTGCGGTGAGCGTCACCGTCGTGCCCGCGCTTCCCGTGGCGACGCGAGCCGCATCGTCGAGTGCGCCGATGACGGCGGTGCCACCCTGGCGGGCGAACTCCACCGCCGCCGCGACCTTGGGGCCCATGGACCCGGGCGCAAAGGCGTAGGCGGCCAGCGCCTCGGGGTGCGCGGCGGACACCCGTCGCGCGGAGTCGGTGCCCCAGTCCAGGTACACGCCGTCGACGTCGGTGAGCAGCACGAGGTGGGTCGCGTCGAGGGCAGAAGCGAGCAACGCCGCGCTGCGATCCTTGTCGACCACCGCGTCGATTCCGCGTCGAGTCCCGTCGGCGGCCTCGACCACGGGGATGCCCCCGCCCCCGACGGCAACCGGGATGATGTGCGCAGCGAGGAGCGCGCGGATCGCCGGCAGCTCGACGACTCCCCTGGGCAGAGGCGACGCGACGAGCCGCGGGTCCACGTGATCGCCGATCGGCTTCTCCGGTCGTGTGAACGCGGGGTCGGCGGCGTCGACGACGACCTGGGTCAGGAGGCAGGCCAGCGGCCGGTCGCGGAGGACGTTGTGGAGCTCCTGGACGAGCAGGTAGCCGATCAGGCCCTCGGACTCGGCGTCGAGGACGTCGAGGGGCGTGGCGCCCTGCCCTCCGGCCCGGGCGAGCCGGTCCAGCTCGCCGACCTGCGGGCCGTTGCCGTGGGTGAGCACGACGTCGTTCGCGCGCAGGACCGGGCCGAGTGCTTCCGCAGCGGCCCGGACGTTGGCCCGCTGGTGCGCGACGTCGCGAGGCTCCCCGGACCGCAGGAGCGCGTTCCCGCCGAGCGCGATAACGATCACCGATGCGGTGCCTCGGTGGTGGCCCGACCGAGGCCGGCATCGAGGTCGTACCCGGCCCACTGCTCGACGACCGCGACGACGTCGACGAGGTCCGCGTCGGGACCCGCGACGGCGCGAGCGGCGCGCATCACCTGCGCGCAGGCCGTGGCGATCGGCATGGGAACCCTGTGCTCCGTGGCGACGCCGGTGGCCACGCCCCAGTCCTTCACGGCGAGGTCGATCGCGAAGCCGAATGGCACCCGACCCTGCTCTCCGAGGAGGAAGTGGCTCCAGGTGCGCAGCTCGAGCACCTCGGCCACCTGACGGGGGTCGAGGCCGGCGCGGCCGCACATCATGAGCGCCTCGAGCTCGAGCAGCATCTTGCCCTGGTTGGACAGGTTGAGCGCGGTCTTCATCGCGTGGCCGGTGCCGGGGCCACCGCAGTGCCAGACCTGGGCGCCGAGGACACCGAGCAGCGGGGCGATCCGCGCGTACGCAGCCGGGTCGCCTCCGACCATGATCTTGAGCGTCCCCGCGAGCGCTCCGGCCGGGCCGCCGCTGATCCCGGCATCGAGGTACGCGCCCCCCGCGGCCTCGACCCGGGAGGCGATCACGCGACTGACCGCCGGTTCGCAGCTCGTCGTGTCGAGCACGACGGCACCCGGACGGAGCGCATCGATGGCGCGGTCGAGGACGGACGCGACGTCGGCCGAGGTCGGCAGCGAGACGATCACGACGTCGGCACCGGCCACGAGCTCGGCGGCCGACGCAACGACGGGGGCGCCGTCGGCGCCGAGCGCCTCGGCGGCCCCGGGGTGCTGGTCGACCACCGACGCCGTGCATCCGGCGGCCCGCAGGCACCGCCACATGCCGGCCCCCATGCGGCCGACACCGATGATCCCGACGGTGCCGAGCGCGGCGAGGTCGGTCTGATCCTGGTCGGAGTGCGCAGACATGCGCGCAACCTAGACCGGTCGGGTCCGGGCCTGCCTCGGGGCCCGGGGGCGGCCGGGGCGGGCCCGAGGTGCCGGCACGGGTCGAGGGCGGGCATGCTCGGGTCGACCCAGCGCCCGATCGCCAGGAGCCGTCGTGAGCGACGACATCCGTGTCGGCGACGAGATCCCCTCGTTCGTCCGCACCACCGACTTCGCCGAGTGGAACCGCTACGCCGCGGTGAACGACGAGTTCATCGGCATCCACATGAGTGCCGACGTCGCCCAGGCCGCGGGCCAACCCGACGTGTTCGGCATGGGCAACCTGAGGATCGCCTACGCGCACAACGCCCTGCACGACTGGCTCGACGGACGCGGCGACATCGCCGACTTCGCCTGTCAGTTCCGGGGCCTGAACTTCCGGGGTGACGAGCTCACCACGTGGGGACGGGTCACCGCCGTGGAGGACCGCGCCGGGCTGCGCTGCGTGGATCTCGAGATGGGGGTGCGGAACCAGCGCGACGAGGAGACGATGCCGGCGACCGCGACGGTGGTCCTGTTCGACGGCGTCCCGCGGATGCCCGATCCGCCGCCCCCGCCCGTCGTGCCCACGCCGTCACCCGGGGTCCACCTCGACCCGGCCACGATCGCGCTGCTCGGCGTGCCCACGGATCCCGTCGTCGCCTACCCGGTGGACGCCAGCGACATCCGCCGGTGGGCCCAGGCCGTGTACTACCCGGAGGTGGCTCCGACCGAGTTCGTCGTCCCCGAGGTCGCCGCCGGCCGTCCGTGGGGCGGGGTCGTGGCCCCACGTGACTTCAACCCGTTCGCGTGGGTGGAGGCGTACCGACCCGACGCGTACCCGTGGATGCGCGGCGTGGGTGCCGAGCCGGGCACGCGGGTGCTCAACGGGGGCCAGCGCAACCGCTCGTTCGCGCCGATCCGGCCCGGTGACGTGATCACGTCGGTCGCCACGCTCGTCGACGCGTTCGAGAAGGAGGGGAAGCTCGGCGCAATGATGTTCCTCGTCGACGAGTCGCGCTTCACCAACCAGCACGGTGCGCTCGTGCGCATCGCCACCCGGACGTCGATCTACTACTGAGCCCGGTCGGCCGGAGAGCGGGAGGTCCCGCCCGGGGTCAGGGCCAGAGCGCGTCGGCGTAGGTGTCGGTGCCGGCCAGGCAGGGGACGAACGGGGCCGCGAGGAGGAGCCGCCCGGTACCCGACGACGCAAGGGCGTCGCCCACACCGGCGAAGCGCTCGTCCCAACCGTCGCGGGGGTCGGTCTCGGTGAAGCACACCACGAAGAGCCGCTCGCCGACGCCCTCGACCTCGGGATAGGCGGCCGGCCACCACGGCTCCTTCGGCCGGGGGGTGAAGGCCACGGCGAGGGCGAGGGGCGTGCCGGCCATCCGGGGCTCGAGGTGGGTGGAGAGGAGCCAGTCGGCGAGGTCGTCGAGGGTGGCACCCGGTGCGCGCTCGGCGACGAGGAGGACGGCGCCGGGGAAGTGCCGGGCGAGCGCGAGCACCGGTGGCACCCCATCGGCGTCACTGCCGACGTGACGGACGAAGTCGTAGGTGGTCGCGGTGACGGCGTCGCGCTCGGCAAAGTTGCGCCCCTGCGCCGCGATGTCGGTCATCGCCTCGGTGACCCACGCCTGCTGCTCGGCGAGGCGATCGTGCTGGATCCAGAACAGCACCATGTAGGAGCCGCGCGTCGCCGGTCCGAACGGCCCATCAGCGGGGTAGCGCAGCGCCTTGAGGTCCCGTGGCGCAACCCAACGCATGGCGCCGATCGTGAACGGTGCCATCGTCCCCGCGGCGAGCATGTGGTCCGACTCGTACCAGCGGTTGAACGCGGACTCGAACCCGGGCCGCGGGTCGTGCAACGCGATGATCGCGTGGCCGAGCCGGGGTGGCTGGTGGGTGCGGTGGGGCTGGGTGTCGGGCACGGTGACCTGCGGTCAGCGACCGGTGTCGACGAGGACGCGGCCGCGGACCTGGCCGGCGAGGATCCGGGCGCCCGCCTCGGGGATGTCGTCGAGACCGATCACGCTGGTCGCGGCGCCGAGGAACTCCGGGTCGACGAGCTCACCGAGCCGCCGCCACTGCGCGGCGCGTCGCTCGACCGGGACGACCACGGAGTCGACCCCGAGCAGCCGGACACTGCGCAGGATGAACGGGAGCACCGAGCAGGGGAGGTCGTTTCCGGCCGTGTTGCCGCAAGCGGCCACAGCGGCGCCGTAGCGCATCTCGGCGATCACGTGGGCGAGGGTTGCGCCCCCCACGGCGTCGACGCAGCCGGCCCAGCGCTCCGACAGCAGCGGCTTGCCCGGCGGGTCCCCGATCTCCTCGCGGCCGATCACCTCGGTTGCGCCGATGTCGCGCAGGTACTGCGCGGTCTCCGGGCGCCCGGTCGACGCGGTGACCGCGTACCCGAGGCGGGCCAGGAGGTGGACGGCGTAGGTGCCCACTCCTCCGGCTGCCCCGGTGCAGAGCACCGGCCCGTCGTCGGGGCGCAACCCGGCGTGCTCGAGGGCATCCACGCAGAGCATCGCGGTGAGCCCGGCAGTGCCGATCTCCATGGTCTGGCGCGTCGTGAGGGTGTCGGGCACTGCGACGAGCCAGTCCGACTGGACCCGCGCCCGCTGCGCGTAGCCGCCCCACCAGCGCTCGCCGACGTGGAAGCCCGTGCAGACCACCCGCTGGCCGGCGGCGAAGCGATCCGAGTCCGACGCCACGACGGTCCCGGCCAGGTCGACGCCGGGGACGTGGGGGAAGTTGCGGACCAGCCGCCCGATTCCCCCGAGCACCATGCCGTCCTTGTAGTTCAGCGACGACCACTCGACGTCGACGGTGACATCGCCGGGAGGCAGGACGTCGTCCTCGAGGATCTGCACCGTGGCCGAGAGGACGTCGTCGGTCTGGTCGAGCACGAGGGCTCGGAAGCTCATGGCCGCTCCTGGGTCGTGCGGGCGTCCCTCCGAACTCGCGTTCGGTCGGACGCCGGGTCGGTCGCCGTCGCTGGGATGTGACACTAGGTTGCCCGCAGACCGGGAGGACCGATGGACCGCAGGCGGGGAACGTCCACCTCGAACTTCGGGGTATCCCGTCGTGAGAGCCACGACGCAACGGACTTCTACGCCCGCTTCGTCTCGCCTGCGCTCTCCACCGACGACGCGGTCCTCGCGCCGGCCGAGGTGACCGAGCCGTTCGTCCTCGGCGACGCCCGGGACATGACGGCCGTTCGCGACGGCTCGGTTGCGCTCGTGGTCACCTCTCCGCCGTACTTCGCGGGCAAGCAGTACGAAGAAGAACTGGAGCGGGAGGGTGTGCCCGGGTCCTACCTGGAGTACCTCGACCTGCTGCGCGACGTGTTCCGAGAGTGCGTCGACAAGCTCGAGCCCGGAGGTCGCATCGCGGTCAACGTGGCCAACCTCGGCCGGAAGCCCTACCGCAGCCTCTCGGCGGACGTGATCCGAATCCTGCAGGACGATCTCGGTCTGCTCCTGCGGGGGGAGCTGATCTGGCAGAAGGGCGAGGGGGCGAACGGCTCCTGCGCGTGGGGCTCCTTCCGGAGCGCCACGAATCCGGTGCTCCGTGACATCACCGAGCGCGTGGTCATCGCGAGCAAGGGCCGCTTCGACCGGGCCCGGTCTGTGAAGCAGCGAATGTCCGAGCACCTCCCGTGGGGCAGCGGCCACACGCTGACCAAGGAGGACTTCATGGAGCTCACCCTCGACCTGTGGTCGATCGCGCCGGAGAGCGCGCGCCGGGTCGGCCATCCGGCCCCGTTCCCGGTCGAGCTCCCCGAGAAACTGATCCGGCTCTATACGTTCGCCGGTGACCTCGTGCTCGATCCCTTCATGGGTAGCGGATCGACCCTCGTCGCCGCCGCGCGGCTGGGTCGGCGCTACGTCGGCTACGACCTCGAACCCGAGTACGTCGAGATCGCGCGCGCGCGGGTGGCGGCTCTGCCGGCTCCGGCCGGCCCGGACGCCGCGGCCGACGACCCGCTCGACGATCTGCTCGATGACGCGAGCGTCGACGAGGAGTTCTGCCGTCGGGCCGCGCGTGAGGGCCGGGTGGCCCACGACCTCGCGGCGCGGGTCCTCGCTCGCGCGGGCTTCGAGATCACCGGGTCGAACAAGCGGGTCCCCCGCACCGGGGTGGCGGTGAGCTTCGAGGCGCGTGACGCCGCGGGCGCGGTCTGGCGCTTCGACGTGAGTGGCGCGTTCACCAGCCATCGCGGTGGCCTGTTGCGGGTCGACACGGTGTGGAAGAGCCTGGGTCGGGTCAGTGCGTTGCGCCCCAACGTGGCCCGGGACCAGCCGATCGTGCTGCTGACGACGAACCTGCCCCGCCGTCCCAGCGAGGGTGACACTGCGCTGCGCGCCGCCGGACCCGAGCTGGTCTTCGACGTGGTCGGGATGCTGGACCCCACGGGTCTGGGGCGCCTGCGCCACTACGCCGCCGGCCATCACGCCGCCCGTCCCGAGCCCGGCTTCTGGACCGCGGCGGACCTTGCCCAGGGGAACGAGCCGGGCGACTGAGCGTTGCGCGGGGCTACGGGCGGATCTGCATGCCGTCCCGGCGCCCGTCGATATCGGTGAATCCGTACTCGACGGCCAGTTGCGCGACCGGAAACGCCTGGCCGGTGCGGGCCATCACCTCGGCGTCGGCGGCGAGCGCAACCACGGCACGGCCGGCGAAGCGAGGGGACTCGGCGTCGGCGAGATCGAACTCGCCTTCGCCGGGAAGCCCGAGCACGCGGCGTCCGTCTTCGGTCTCCCGGGCTCCGAGGGTCACGATCTCGGTCCGGACGAGGCCGGGCCAGATCGATACGACGGCGACGTGATGCGGCGCGAGCTCGTGAGCCATGTCGGCCGTCATCTTGTCGAGCGCGGCCTTGCCGACCCCGTAGGCGACGTTGTGCGCGTACTGGACCGCGCCCGACGACGAAACGTTCACGATGAGCCCGGGACCCGTCGCGAAGAACAGGGGCGCAGCACACCGCGAGGCCACGTAGTGCGATCGGGTGCCGATCCCGATCGTCTCGTCCCACGCCTCGACAGGCAGGTCCCAGAAGGGCCTTCCGAGCCAGGGCGCCATGGTCGGCGCCGAGAAGACGTTGTTCACGAGCAGGTCGAGGCGACCCGAGTCCCGGCGTACCCGATCGAAGAGCGCCTCGACGTCGCTGTCGTCGTGGTGGTCGCAGGCCACCGCGATGCCGCGACCCCCGGCGGCGTCGACCTCGGCCGCCGTCTCGCCGACCGTGCCCGGCAACGGGCTCTGGCCCTCCGTGACGGTGCGCCCGGTGACGTACACCGTGGCGCCCGCAGCCCCGAGCTCGACGGCGATGCCCTTGCCGATGCCGCGGCTCGCTCCGGTGACGACGGCAACGGTGTCGCGGAGGCGGCGATCCTGGTGGTTCTCCATCGCCGTTGTGTAGCACGCGATACGGTGCCCGGCACGGGAAGGGCGCCCGAAGCGATTCGGGCCCGGGTGTGCACGGGGGAGATCGTGGAGTTCAACCCGCTGTCCGACGACTTCTTCGACGATCCGTACGACACGTACCGGTGGCTGCGCGACGAGGCGCCCTGCTACCGCAACGACCAGTACGGGTTCTTCGCGCTCTCCCGCTTCGACGACGTGGTCAGCGCGCACCGCGACTGGCGCACCTTCTCGAGCGAGCACGGCCTGACGCTGGATCAGCTCACCGATCCGAACGCGAACGTCAAGGGTCAGAGCATCATCATGATGGACCCACCCGATCACGACCGCATGCGCAAGCTGGTGAGCCGGGCCTTCACGCCGCGGGCCATCACCCGGATGGAGCCGATCGCCCAGGCGGTGATCGAGAAGTACCTGGACCTCGTGCAGGGCGCCGGGGAGTGGGACGCGGTGACGGACTTCGCCGGTCCGTTCCCGGTCGAGGTCATCTGCGCGATCCTCGGTGTGCCCGAGGCCGATCGTCAGCAGATCCGGCACTGGACCGACGACATGCTCTTCCGGCAGCCCAACGACCCCCGGCCCACCCCCGAGGGCCTCCACGCCGGGCTCTCCCAGATCCTGTACTTCCTCGAGCTCATCAAGGACAAGCGGGCGCACGCCGGCGACGACATGATCGGCCAGCTCATCGAGGCCGAGGTCGAGACCGACGACGGCACCCGAGCGCGGCTCACCGACGAGGAGATCGCCGGGTTTGCGACGCTGCTCGCCGCGGCAGGCTCCGAGACGGTCACCAAGTTGGTGGGGAGCGCCGTGGTGCTGTTCCACCGCAACCCGGGCGAGTGGCAGAAGCTGCTCGCCGAGCCGGGGAAGTCCACGAACGCGGTGGAGGAGGTGCTGCGCTACTGGGCACCGTCGCAGTACCAGGGTCGCTTCTCGCACCTGGACTCCGAGTGGCACGGGGTGACGATCCCCGCCGGGCAGCCGGTGTTCCTCGTCACCGGCGCCGCCAACCGCGACGAGCGGGAGTACGAGAGCCCCGACGTGTTCGACATCGATCGGGAGATCGGGCTGTCGATCGGCCTCGGCCACGGGATCCACTCGTGCCTGGGTGCCGCCCTGGCTCGGCTCGAGAGCCGCATGGCGATCGACGAGCTGGCGCGGCGGTTCCCGACCTACGGCGTCGACGAGTCCGGCCTTCGCCGGGTCAACATGTCGAACGTGGCTGGCTTCTCGAGCGTCCCGATGGTCTCCGCGGCCTGATCGGCAGTACCGGCGCACGGCGCCCGACGACGGGAGTCGTGGCGCAGGAGATGTGACTACGCGCCGAAGGGGATGCCGTTGCCGCGGCGGGCCTCGAGCTCGCGGATCCGTCGCCCCACGACCGTGAGCAGCTTGGGCGCCACGGTCGGCATCGCCACCGCCAGCATGTCGTTGAACTCGCGACGGTCGAGCACGAGCAGGTCGAGTTCGGTGGCCGCGGTCACGGTGGCCACGCGCTCCCCACCGTCGAGCAGCGCCATCTCGCCGAAGAACGAGCCCGCGCCCACGTCGGCAACGGCCCGATCGTCACCGACGGTGACCCGCGCGGTGCCGCTGGCGATGATGTAGAACTCGCTGCCCGGATCGCCTTCGCGCACCACGACCTGTCCGGCGGGAACCTGGGCGACGCGAACCAGCGCGGCGATGCGTTCGAGCTCGCCGTCGGTGCACTCCGAGAAGAGCCAGCCGCCTCGTAGGAGCGAGACGCGGTCGGTGAGGGTCGATTCGTCCACGGGTTCTCCGGGTCTCGTCAGGCGCCCCGCTGGAAGACCCAGCGGTTGGCGGGCTCGGTGCCGGGGGCGTACTCCAGGCATTGGACGTCGAAGTAGATGGGCAGGAGGTACTTCACGTAGAAGGCGTGCACGATAACGCGCTCCATCCGGAGGTCCTCGTACTCCTTGATGGTGATGCGGTCGTCGGTAGCCGAGCGCGTGGCGATCGCCGCACGCGCAGTGTCGACTTCGGCTCGGGATTCCATCAGGAGCCCGAGGTGGTCGTAGCTCGGAGAGTGGATCGGGTCGTCGGTCTCGGCGCACAGGATGAACTGCCCGTCGTCGACGCCGAGGTAGAGGCAGTCCTGCCCGACGACCCGTACGTCGCTCGCACTCCAGCCGAACACCCCGCCGTAGAAATCGGCGATGTCGGCCCGGGTCTCCGGCGTGAGGGCCCCACGAGCGAAGGTGAGCTCCATGTGGTTGAACCGCATCGTGGCCATCGCTGCACGCTAGCCAATGGCCGTGGAGGCGCCGAGGGCGGCTCGGGCCCGGGCGACCGCCCCCCGGAGGTCGGTGACGGCACGCTCGAGCGGTTCGGTGCGGCGGGCGAACACGAAGACGCACCGGGCGACCGGGCGACCGAGGGCCGTCTCGAGCGCGAGCGCGTAGGCCCCGCCCTGCACGGTGTAGCGCTCGAGGGCCGCGTCCAGGTCGACCGCCGCAGGAACCCGGTCGGTCTTGTAGTCGACGATCACGAGCCCGTCGGGCGTCTCGACGAGGAGGTCGACGAAGCCCTCGATCAGGACTCCGTCGACGGTTGCGGCGACTGGCACCTCGCGCCAGTACGGCCGTTGGTGCGTGACGGCGTCGCGCACCACCGGGGCGCGCAGCGCCGACGCCGCGAGATCGAGGATCTCGTCGGCCCGCTCCGGGACGCCCTCGGCCAGCGCCTGGGCCCGAGCCCCCGCCTCGAGCCCCGCACCGTCGGTCAGGTCGACCGTCTGGAGCACGGCATGGACCGCCCGGCCCACCGCGGTCCCGCCGCTGCCGCGGCGGAACGCCGGTTGGTGCCCGGGGGGCTCGTCCTTGGCGAGGTTGTCGTCGGGCGCCTCCGGGCCGGGACCTGCGGCGCGGGCGAGCGCCGTCGCGGCTGCCACCGGTCGCCGTCGGTGGGCGGCGATCTGGCGTCGGCGTCGCTCGGCCCACTCCCGCCCGTCGTCGGCGTCGGTGGGCTCGGGCCCGAGAGGTGGGGCCGCGACGCGCGGCAGCGGCTCGACCGGGGACGCCGCGCGCCAGAGGTCGGGAATCGCCTGGATGGGCTCGTGGAGGCGGGCGGCGGGGGAGGACTCCCCGGCGCGGTGGTGCACGCTCACGACGAGGTGGTCGCGAGCCCGGGTGGCGGCGACGTAGAGGAGCCGGACCTGCTCGGCCGCCGCCGCGGTCTTCTCCCGATCGGCGCGATCGGCGTACCCGGCACTGCGGTAGCGGAACGCCGCCGCGCGCGCGCGGGGACCGATTTGGAACTCGGGGGTGCCGTCGGCGCCCCAGAGCACCGAGGGCACCTGGGCCCGGTCGCCGACCCCGAGGCCGGCGACCACCACGACCGGGAACTCGAGGCCCTTGGCCCCGTGCACGGTGAGGATCCGCACTGCGTCGTCGTCGGGCTCGGGCACCACCACCTCGACGACCCGCGCCTCCTCCTCGACCTGCTGCGCAAGCCAGGCGACGAAGCCGCGCAGGCTCGTGCCGCCGCCGTCGGCGAAGGCGCGGGCGGCGTCGGCGACGAATCGGATGCGCCGCCAGTGGTCACGCGGGCGGGCGCGCGCCACGGCCAGCTCCATGAGCCGCCGCTCGCGGATCACCCGCTCGACGGTTGCGCTCACCGTGTCCCACCATCGGCGTTCGTGGAGGGCGCGCAGCGCTTCCATGGCGGCGACCACCGGGTGCGCAGGGTCGAGCCCCGGTGGCGGCGCGACGCGGTAGTCCCAGCGACCGCCGGCCTGACGGAACTCGAGGAGGCGGTCGTCACGACACGCAAGGGCCGGGGCGCGCAGTGCAGCGACCAGGGCGACCTCGTCGGCCGGGTCGTCGATGGCGGTGAGGATGGCCAGGATCTCCTGCACCTCGGCCGTGGCGTACACGAGCGACTGGCTCTCGATCCGGGCAGGAACCCCGGCGTCCTCGAGCGCCTGCTCGAGAAAGGGGAGTGTGGCCCGGGTCGGCAGCAGCACCGCGATGTCGGCGTAGCGGGCCCCGTCGATGACCTCGTCGCCGTCGGTTCCTCGCCGGGCCACGGGCCACTGGTCATCACGGATCCGGCGGACGAGCGCCGTGAGCTCCTGGGCTTCCTGCCGGCGCAGCTGCGCGAGATCGGCGTCGGGGGGCTGACGGTCCCCGACGATCGTGACCGACGGCGCCCCGTGGGTGCGGGCCGCGAGCAGCGCATCGGGCGCGGCCTGGAGCCCGTCGGGCCCGGCGTCGAACAACGGGGCGAAGACGGCGTTGACGAACTCGATCACGTCGGGGCGTGAGCGGAAGTTGGTGCGCAGGGTCAGTCGCTCGCCGAAGAGATCGCGAACCTCGTGGTACAGCTCGATGTCGGCGCGCCGGAAGCGGTAGATCGACTGCTTCGGGTCGCCCACCACGAAGAGGCGACCGGGGGGTATCGCACAGGCCGACCACGGCTTGGCGCCGGCATCGGGGTCGTCGGTCGCGATGAGCACGGCGAGCTCGATCTGGAGTGGGTCGGTGTCCTGGAACTCGTCGAGCAGCAGATGGTGGTACCGGTCGTGCAGCGCCCGGCGGACCGCGGGAACGGCGCGCACCAGGTCGCGAGCGAGCACGAGCAGGTCGTGGAACTCGAGTCGGCCGGCCCGGCGCCGTTCCTCGACGGATTCACGGACGAACGCGATCACCGTGTCGAGCAGCCCGGCGACGGCGGGCCCGACCACTGCGGCCACCGCCGCCTCCACTGCGTCGTCGGCGTCGACCAGCGCTGCCAGCACCGCCGGCTTGTCGGGCCAGTGCTCCTTGCGGCCCCGTGTCGAGGTCAGTGTCGGCCGCTCGGCGAGGACTTCGAGCACGGCGACTTCGTCGTGGGCGGTGCGCAGCGCGTCGCGAAAGGGTGTCACCACGTCGACGAGGTGACCGTGCAGCCTGTCGGACGCGTCGCGGCAGTCGGACGCGTACGCGGCGGCGGCGTCGAGCGCACCGAGCGCCGCCCCCAGGTCGAGTGGGGGAACCGGCTGCGGCGTCGGTACCCCTGGGCTCGAGTCGGCGAGGCGGTCCCACTCCGCGTGGACCAACCGGGCGAGGTCGCCGAGGCGCGCCATGCGGAAGCCGAGCGCGCCGACGATGGTCAGCGGCCGGTGGAACGCAGCATCGTCGTACAGGTGGTCGAGGAACCGATTCCAGCGTTGCCCGAACTCGATGGCGGCCTGGATGTCGTCGAGGACCTCGAATCCGGGCGGGAGACCCGCTTCGACCGGGAACTCGGCCAGCACCCGCTGCGCGAACGCGTGCAGGGTCGCGACGGTGGCGTCGTCGAAACGGGCGAGTGCGACCCGGCACTCCTCGGCTCCCGGGCCGCCGGCGGTCGCGGCCTCGCCGAGCGCCTCACGGATGCGCTCCCGCAGCTCGGCGGCGGCCGCCTCGGTGAACGTGATCGCCGCGATGTGCGCCACCGAGGTGCCCCGGCGCACGAGTGCGACGATCCGGGCGACGAGGGCCGTGGTCTTGCCCGTTCCTGCACCGGCCTCCACGAATAGGTTGCGGTCGAGATCGGAGGCGATGGCGACGCGTGCGGCGTCGTCGAAGAGATCCGTCGTGGTCACGACGGCACCTCTGGGTCGACCGCCGGTGCCGGCTCGGTTCCGTCGGGTGGCCACGGCTCCTCGGCGAGCATGACGATGGGGCGTAGAGCCGGGTCGGCGCGGCGTCGCTCCAAGCGGCGCACGCGATCGCCGGGGCAGACGCGGTCGTACGCGCAGAACCGGCAGTTGTCCGGACCCCAGAACGTGTCGGGTCCGGGGTACGCCGGGAAGCATCCCGTGCCGATCGCCCCGACGATCGTGGTGAGCACGGCGTCGCGCCGAGTCGCGACATCGTCGTCGAGCGTGAACCCGGCGAACGCGTCGGCCTCGTGCTCGCGTGTGAACCAGTAGTACGCACCGACCTCGGCGGTGGGAAACGCCCGGGCCAGCGCCGTGGCGTACAACGCCAGCTGCAGCCGGCGGCCGCGCATCACCGGGTCGACGGTGATGTCGTCCAACTCGTTGGGCATCCCGGTCTTGTAGTCGAACACCAGGATCCGGGACCCGTCGGGGCTGCGGTCGATCCGGTCGATCCGGCCGCGGAAGGTGACGGGCGCAGACCCGGGGAGGGCCAGGGTGAGCGGGGGTAGGGCATCACCCGCAGTACCGAACCCGAGCTCGAGCGCGTAGGGCACCGTCTCGTCATGGACCCGGGCCCACTCGTCGGTGTCGAGTACCCCGTCGATCTCGCGCGTGAGCTTGGCCCGGTCGAGTTCCCACCAGACCGCGCGTCCCGTGATGCCGTCGGCCTCGGCGGCGGCGCACTTCGCGACCGTGGTTGCGTGGAGCTCGGCCCGCTCCTCGGGCGACCACGGCTCGTCCGGGGTCGCGCGTGGGTGCCCCTCGACGAACTCCTGGAGGACGTCGTGGATCAGGGTGCCGCGATCGGTTCCGGCAAGGCGCTCCCGGGCCTCGGGCCGCTCGAGCTCCTCCACCCGCAGTACCCGGGACAGGAAGTACCGGAACGGGCAGTGGGCCCACTGCTCGAGGGAGGTGGCCGACAACGGCTGGTCAGAGCCCGGGGCGAGCCCGTCGCGACGGCCGATCACCCCCTCCCAGGGCCCGATCCCGCGTCGGGAGCGCGCGTCGATCGCCGCGAGGCCGGTGCCGAAGGACGGCTCGGTCCGCACCAGCGGGTGGCGGCGCAGCGCCAGGCCGGCCGCCTTCCAGCCGAGCAGCGAGCGGAGGTGGTGCTCCTGGAGAGAGCCGGCGAGTGGGGCGTCGGCGAGGCCGGCCTCGAACGACGCGACGACCTCGAGCCACGGCGCGTCGCAGGCCGTTGCGCTGCCGGGATCGAGCTCGGACGCGAGCACCACCCGGCCGGCGAGGTGCCGCGCCGACTCGAGCAGCCACGGAGCGGGCCGCGCCGCCCGACCCGCGCGTCGGTCGGCACGCGGCATGGTCACGACGCGCTCGGGCGCGACGGCGAGCGCTGCGAGGAAGTCGTCACGCTCGCGACGCGCGGTTTCGCCGCAACGAGCCAGACCCTCGACCGCGGCACGAGCCCGGTCGGGCAGCAGTGGGTCGTCGCGTGGCGGTGGGGGAAAGGAGCCCTCCACGAGGCCGACTACGAACACGGTATCGAAGGCGGTGCCACGCAGAGATCCGAGTGGGGCGATCAGGACGCCGTCGCCAAAGGCACCCCCGTGGCCGACGGAGTGATCGAGCTCGTCCTCGAGGGCCCGCACGAATGCGGTCGTCGACGCAGGGGCACCGAGCTCGTCGAGCTGGCCGAGCACGTGGACGCATTCCACCACGCGCTCGTATGACGCTAGCTCGTCGGCCGGCCATACGGGGGAGTCGGTCGGCCGCGGGTCGAGGTACCGGTCGAGCAGCGCGAGCGCCCACGTGCTGAGGGCCGACCACGACGGTGGTGGCGGCACGGTGGCATCGACCAGCTCCCGCACGAACCGAGCGAGGCGTTCGATGTGCTCGGTCACATGGTCGGCGGCACGGTCGACGGCCTCGGGGGCGAAGAGCATCCCGGCCTCGACGGCGCGCCGAGCGAGGTGCTCCTCACGATCGGTGCGGAAGCGGGCGAGGCGGGTGACCCACTCCTCCGGACCGGCGACGACGTTGGCCTGACACGAGATCCGATCCCAGCGGGCGCCGGGAACGGGAGGCCCGCCCGGCCGCTCGCGTACCGGCGCAGTGGCGAAGAGCGCACAGACGTCGTCGCGGCGGTAGCCGCCGTCGCGCACGCGCAGGAGGGCGAGCAGGGTCCGGCCGGCCACGCTCTTGCGCAGGGTCGCCGGGCGCGGCCCGTGAGTGGGGATGTCCGCGGCGGCGAAATGCTCGTGGAGCAGCCGGGCGTAGGGCACCGCAGCCCGGAAGGTGACGGCCATCCGGTGCAGTGGTGTCCCGCCTTCGATCCGGCGTGCCACCTCGCGCACGACCACGCGCGCCTCGTCGTCGGCATCGGCGCAGCTGAGGATCCGCTGCGCGGTCGGCAGGGCTGCCGCGCCGAGATCGACCGGCCCGAGCGTCTCGAGTCGTTGCGCGACCTCGACGACCGGCGCGTCGGTGTCGCCGTCGCCCGTGATCGTCAGGATCGCGACGGCGAGCCCGCGCCGGCCGAGGGCCTGCAGCAGCGCGATCGCGCCCG
>JBJSXO010000358.1:0-5836 GCA_046086425.1 Actinomycetota bacterium
GGTCCGACCCCCGGGTCCCCACCGACCACAATGGGCGCGATGCCCGGCCCGGTGCCGGATTGACCGGTGCCGCCGAGGGCGCCAGCATCAGGCCGACGAGAGGGGACGCAGTGCTCGATGTCGTGATCAAGGGCGGCGAGGTCGTCGACGGGACCGGTGCGGCACGGGTGCGCGCCGACGTCGGGATCCGGGGCGACCGGATCGTCGCGATCGGCCGGATCGACGAAGAGGCCGCCCGCACCATCGACGCCACCGGCAAGCTCGTCGCTCCCGGCTTCATCGACGTGCACACCCACTTCGACGCCCAGGTGTTCTGGGACCAGGCCCTCACCCCCTCCCCGCTCCACGGGGTCACCACCGCGCTTGCGGGGAACTGCGGGTTCACCGTGGCGCCGCTGTCCGGGGACCCGAGCGACGCCGAGTACCTGCTCCGGATGCTCGCTCGCGTCGAGGGCATGCCCGTGGAGACGCTGCGGACCGGTGTCCCGTGGGACTGGACCAGCACCGCCGACTACTTCGACCGGATCGAGTCCACCGGCGTCGGGATCAACCTCGGGTTCATGATCGGCCATTCGGCCATCCGGCGGGTCGTGATGGGCGTCGACGCAACGCGCCGCTCGAGCACCCCCGAGGAGCTCGAGCGCATGAAGACGCTGCTGCGCGCGGGGCTCGAGGCGGGAGGTCTGGGGTTCTCCACCAGCTACGCGCGCACCCACAACGACGCCGACGGCAACATGGTCCCCTCACGGCACGCCACCACCGCCGAGCTCATCGAGTTGGCGCGTGTCACCGGCGAGTTCCCCGGCACCGGCCTCGAGATCATCCCCCAGGTCGGGCCGTTCGAGCCCTGGGCCGTGGAGCTGATGGCCGACATGTCGGCCGCCGCGCAGCGCCCGGTCAACTGGAACGTCATGGTCGTCACGCACGGCAACCGCGAAGAGTGCGAGTCGAAGCTCACCGCCGGTGACGTCGCCCGGGCGCGGGGCGGCAAGGTCGTCGCCCTGACCATGCCGATCAGCTTCGGTGCACGGTTCTCCTTCGCGAGCGGGTTCGTCCTCGACGCGATGCCGGGCTGGGAGGCGGCGATGCATTCCTCGCGCGACGAGAAGCTCGCGCTGTTCCGCGACCGGGACGCGCGCAACGCACTCAACGAGAAGGCCCAGTCGCGGGACAACCCGTTGCGCATGATCGCGGACTGGGGCACGAAGATCGTCTTCGACACGGTGGCGCCGGAGAACGAGCAGTACCGCGGCCAGACGGTGGGCGCCATCGCGGAGGCCGAGGGCCGCGACCCCTGGGACGTGCTCTGCGACATCGCCGTGGCCGACGAGCTCAACACGAGTTTCGGCACGCCGACGCCGGTAGAGACGCTCGAGGACTGGGACGCGCGCCTGCAGGTGTGGCGGGACCCGCGTGCGGTGATCGGCGCCTCGGACGCCGGCGCCCACTTCGACCTGCTCGCGTCGTTCAACTACGCGACCGGCCTCCTGGAGCGGGCGGTGCGCCGGCATGAGGTCTTGTCTTTCGAGGAGGCGATCCACCTCATGACCCAGGTGCAGGCCGACCTCTACGGGATCCGGGAGCGGGGCCTGCTGCGCGAGGGCTGGTACGCGGATGTGATCGTCATCGATCCCCACACGGTGGGTACCGACGAGCCCGCGATGACGTTCGACCTCCCCGGGCGTGAGGGCCGGCTCTACGCCGAGGCCACCGGCATCGACCACGTCCTGGTCAACGGCACGGCCATCGTCAGTGACGGGGCGCTCACCTCGGGGCGCAGCGGAGTGCTGTTGCGCTCGGGGCGCGACACCGCGACGCCGGCCCTGGTCTGAGACCCCACCGTGACCACGACACCGCTGCCCGACGCCGACCACCCCGACGCCCTGCGGGAGAAGTACCGGATCGAGCGGGAGAAGCGGCTCCGACCCGAGGCCAACGCGCAGTACCACGACCTCACCGGCCGGTTCGCCGACTTCGACACCGACCCCTACGTGGAGCCGGGCTTCACCCGGGACCCCGAGGTCGCCGAGATCGACGTGGTGATCGTGGGGGCCGGGTTCGGCGGGATGCTCGCGGCGGCCAACCTCCGCAAGCTCGGTGACACGACGTTCCGGATCATCGACAAGGCCGGTGACTTCGGCGGCACCTGGTACTGGAACCGCTACCCGGGCTGCATGTGCGACGTCGAGTCGTACGTGTACATGCCCATGCTCGAAGAGACCGGCTACATGCCGACCGAGAAGTACGCGAGCGCCCCGGAGATCTTCCGCTACTGCCAACTGTTGGGCCGCACCTTCGACCTCTACGACTCCGCCCGGTTCCAGACCGAGATCCGCACCGCCGAGTGGGACGCCGGGGTGCAGCGCTGGGTCGTCACCACGACCCGTGACGACCGACTGACCGCGCGGTTCCTCGTCATCGCCGGCGGCGTGCTCAACCACGCCAAGCTGCCCGGCATCCCCGGGATCGAGAACTTCGCCGGTGCGCAGTTTCACACCAGCCGGTGGGACTACCGGCTCACCGGAGGCGGACCGTTCGAGCGCATGGAGCACCTCGCCGACAAGCGGGTGGGCATCGTCGGTACCGGCGCCACTGCAGTCCAGGTGGTACCCCGCCTCGCCGAGTCGGCCCAGGAGGTCTACGTCTTCCAGCGCACCCCGGCCGCCGTGGGCGTGCGGAACCAGAAGCCAACCGACCCCGAGTGGTTCGCGTCCCTCGAGCCGGGCTGGCAGCGGGAGCGGATCCGCAACTTCACCGCCAACGTCACCGGCGCCCACCCCGGCGTCGATCTGGTCGACGACGAGTGGACCAAGCTCTGGGCCGTCGACACGCGCGTCTTGCCGACCTCACCCGAAGAGGCCGAAGAGCTCGAGCGGATCGACTTCGAGAAGATGGACGCGCTGCGCCGGCGGATCGACGAGATCATCGAGGACCCGCTGACGGCCGAGAAGCTCAAGCCCTGGTACGGCGCCTACTGCAAGCGGCCGTGCTTCCACGACGACTACCTGCCGGCGTTCAACCGACCCAACGTGCACCTCGTCGACACCGACGGGCGGGGCGTCGAGCGCATCACCGAGCGCGGCCCCGTGGTCGACGGCGTCGAGTACACTCGACATCCTCATCTACGCGTCCGGCTTCGAGGTGACGACCGACTACAACCACCGCCTCGGCTTCGACCCGGTGGGCCGCCACGGCCAGTCGATGAGCGAGGCGTGGGCCGACGGTGCCCACACGTGGCACGGGGTGTTCACGCGGGACTTCCCGAACCTCCTGATGATCAGCACCGTGCAGGGCGGCTTCGGCGTGAACTTCGTCCACTACCTCACCGAGACGGCGCTGCACGTGGCGACCGTGATCACGACCTGCCTCGAGGAGGGCGTGGTCGAGATCGAGGCGACGGAGGAGGGCCAGGAAGAGTGGTTCGCGCTCCTGCTGTCGAAGGTCGGGGGCCTGGCCCGGTACAACGCCAGCTGCACCCCGGGCTACCTGAACAGCGAGCAGGCCCAGGGCGACATGAAGGCCGCGCGCAACACGCCGTTCATGGGCAGTGTGATGGAGTACGCCGACACCCTTGCCGCCTGGCGCGCTGAAGGCGCGTGGCACGGCCTCCGGCTCGTCCGCGAGGACTGACCGCTCCCGACCCGCGGGACTGTGGCGTCAGCGCCCCGTCCAGTTCGGCGGGCGCTTCTCCACGAAGGCGAGGGCGCCTTCCCGGGCGTCGTCGCTGGAGAACACCCGCTGGAGCTGCGCCCCGGTCGGCCACGCGCTCGGCCCGCCTTCGGTCGCGCCGTTTCGCACGAGTTGCTTCACGATGCTCACCGCCAACGGCCCGTTCTCGGCGATCCGGCTCGCGAGCCCGAGGGCCTCGTCGAGGACCTGCGTCGCCGGCACGACCCGGTTGACCAAGCCAATCTCGAGCGCGCGGGCGGCGTCGAGGCTGTCGCCCACGAGGGTGATCTCCAGCGCCAGGGTCAGCGGGATCCGCGTGGCGAGCAGGGTGCCGCCCCCGCCCGGGAGCAGACCGCGCTTCACCTCGGCCAGCCCGAACACCGCATGGTCGGCCGCGACGATCAGGTCACAGCCCATGAGGATCTCGAAGCCGCCGGCCACCGCGGCGCCGTTCACCGCGGCCACGATCGGCTTCGGGTAGTCCCACGGCACGATCTGGAACCTGGCTGGGGCGTCGCTCTCCGAGCCGATCCCTCCCTCGCCGCTGGGCCGGGACGCGAAGTCCTTGAGGTCCATCCCCGCGCAGAAGGCCCGCTCGCCCGCTCCGGTGAGCACCACCGCGCGGACGGCGTCGTCGGTGGCGATCTCGGTGAGCGCCTCGGCGAGTGCACGCAGCAGCGCGCCGTCGAGCGCGTTGCGCCGATCGGGTCGGTTCAGCGTCAGCACCTCGACCGCGCCCTCACGGCGGCGCAGGAGCACCGGGTCGGCGTTGGTGTCGCTCATGGTCTCTCCGTATCGACTCGGTCGGCCGTTCGTGGGGACGGTCGGCGTCCCGCCGCATGATGTTCGGAGAGTTGGTCCGACGCAAGGCGAGCGGGCAGACTGCGCCCCCGTGTGGAAGGTGCTCACCTCGATTGCGCTGCTCGGGTTGAGCACGAACCTCGAGCCCGGGACCCTGGTCGTCTTCGTCTCGCTGCTCCGGACCGAGCGGCCCAAGGCAAACGCCGCGGCGTTCGTGGGCGGCTGGCTCGTGTCCCTGGCGCTCGTGTTCGCGGTGTCGTACTCGCTCCTGCACGGCCGGGCCCCGATCAGCGGGTCGACCGAGGAGCGGCTCGTGCAGCTCGGGGAGATCGCGATCGGCCTCCTGTTGGCCTGGTTCGCGCTCCACCAGTGGCGCCGCCGCAACCGGTCGGCGGAGGACCGCCCACCGCGCGCCCATCGCTGGCTCGACCACATCGGACCCCGCACCGCCTTCTTCGCGGCCATGTGGGAGCAGCCCTGGACGGTGACGATGGCCGCGGCCGTGGTCGTCGTCCGTGCACATCTCTCGGCCGCCGATGCGCTCGCCGCGTTCGTCGTGTTCGCCGTGGCATCGACGGCGTCGGTCGGCATCGTCTGGGTGGTCTTCCGCCGCGACCCCGAGCGCGCCCAGCACCTGATGCACGCGTTCGAGACGCGGATCCGCACGAAGGGACCGCGGGTCTTCGCCGCCGTCGCCGCCGTCGCCTCGATCGCGTTCCTCGCCGACGGCAGCTACGGCCTCCTCACCTCCTGACCCCCGCCCCCCCTGACGATGCGTATCTGACCGTCGTCTACGAGCGAAACCGACGGTCAGATGCGCATCACGGTGGGGCGTGGGGACGGGGTGGGGGTTGGCGGGGAGACCGGGGCGCTGGTACCACGGGCAGGATGACGTGCTGACGTGGCCCACGTGGCCGACGTGGCTGGCGAAGGCGGCGTGGGCAGCGACGCCGTGACGCCTGACGGGCTCACCTCGGCGGAGGCCGCCGCGCGGCTGCGCCACGACGGGCCCAACGCCCTCCCTGCGCCCCGTACCCCGTCCCCGCTGCGCCAGCTCGCTGCGCAGATGACGCACTTCTTCGCCTTGATGCTGTGGGTCGCGGGTGGCCTTGCGTTCGCCGCCGGGCTACCCCGGCTCGGCGTCGCGATCTTCGTCATCGTTGTGGTCAACGGCGCCTTCGCGTTCGCACAGGAGTATCGGGCCGAGCGTGCGGTGCTCCAGCTCCACGGGCTCATGCCACGCCGGGCGACCGTTCGCCGCGACGGCGTTTCGGTCGAGATCGACGCCACGGATCTCGTCGTGGGTGACCTGGTCCTGCTGGTGGGCGGCGACCGTCTCGGCCAGCAGGTCGGCGCTCACCCGGTC
>JBJSXO010000359.1:0-5774 GCA_046086425.1 Actinomycetota bacterium
GGCTCGTGGCCTACGGCGCGGCCCCCATGCCGACGCCGCTGCTCCAGCGTGGGCACGCCGAGCTCGGGGTGGACTTCACCCAGGGCTACGGGATGACCGAGCTGTCGGGGAACTGCGTGTTCCTCGACGTCGCGGCGCACCGGCGGGGCCTGGCCGGCGACCGCGAGCTGCTCCGCACCGCGGGCCGCCCTGCGCCGGGCGTGGAGGTACGGGTGGCCGACGCGGCGGGGCAGGCCCGGCCGGTCGGTGACGCCGGGGAGATCCTGGTGCGGGCCGAGCAGGTGATGGACCGGTACTGGGACGAGCCCGAGGCCACGGCGTTGGCACTGGCCGGCGGGTGGCTGCACACCGGCGACGTCGGCCGGTTCGACCCCGAGGGCTACCTGCGCATCATCGACCGCAGCAAGGACGTCATCATCACCGGGGGCGAGAACGTGTCGTCGCTCGAGGTGGAGCAGGTCATCCACGGGCGGGACGACGTGGACGAGGTCGCGGTGGTCGGCGTCCCCGACCCGCGCTGGGGCGAGAACGTGTGCGCCGTGGTGGTGGCCCGCCCGGGTCGCGTCCTCGACGTCGATGCGCTCCTCCGGGCCGTGCGCGCGTCGCTCGCCGGCTTCAAGGTGCCCCGTCACGTGGTCGTGACGGATGCGCTGCCCAAGAACGCCGCCGGCAAGGTCGTGAAAGCGGAGCTGCGGTCCTGGCTCGGCGCGCACCCGGAACGGCTCGGGCCCCGGCAGTGACGACCCGTCCGGGTGCGGGGTAGGTTGCGCGCCCCATGGGACCCGGAGCCGCACCCGACCTTCTCGTGGGTGAGGTGTTCCGGGCGGGCGCTCGCGCCGAGCCCGACCGGGTAGCGGTCGCGCTCGGCGACCGGACCCTCACTTTCGCCGAGGTCGACCGGTCCGCCAACGCGCACGCCCACGCGCTGCGGCGGGCCGGGGTCGGACACGGCGATCGCGTCGTGCTGTGGAGCGCGACTGCGATCGACGCGGTGCCGCTGTTCGCCGCCCTGGCCAAGATCGGCGCGGTCTTCGCCCCGGCCAGCGCGTTGCTCACCCCGGACGAAGCGCTCGAGACGGTGGGCCGGGCTCGTCCCGGGCTGCTCGTCGTGGACCCGGGCCACGAAGTCGCCGGCCGTGAGGTCGCCGCCGCCCTCGGGATCCCGCTGTGGGTGCTCGGGCGCATCGTCGCGGAGCCCGGGGCGGGACCCGACGGGCCCGACGCGCCCGACCCGCCCGACCCGGAGGTGCCCGGGCTGCGGGAGACCGACCCCCACGTCCTCTTCTTCACCAGCGGCACCACGGGCCGGTCGAAGGGAGTGGTGCTCTCGCACCGGGTGAGCTACCTGCGCTCGCACCCGGGCTCGCAGCTCGAGCCGCGGGGTCCCGTGGTCTGCATGTACCCGCTGTTCCACATGGGCGCATGGACCATGGCCCTGACCGCGTGGCAGCAGCAGACCACCGTGGTGTTCGTCGAGCACGCCGACCCTGCATTGCTGTGCGCGGAGATCGCGCGCTGGCGCGCCGAGCGGTTCAACGCGATCCCTGCGGTGTGGCGACGCATCTTCGAGCACGTCGACGGGCATCCGGAGGCCCGGGCCGGCCTGCAGTCGCTGCGCATCGTCGACTCCGGGACGTCGGCGACCCCGCTCGAGCTGCTGCGGGAGATCGCGGCGCTGGTACCCGGCGCCGCTCGCCGGGTCTTCTACGGATCCACCGAGGCCGGCGCGGTGTGCCTGCTGCGCGACGAGCACATGGAGGCCAAGCCCGGTTCGTGCGGCACGCCGCAGCACTCGGTGCGGGTCCGCCTCGACCCCGAGACCCACGAGCTGCAGGTGCGCGGGCCACTGCTGTTCGACGGATACTTCGAGGACGCCGAGGCCACGGCCGAGGTGACGACAGCCGACGGCTGGTTTCGCACCGGCGACGTCGCGGCCGAGGACGCCGACGGCTTCCTCTCGATCGTCGGTCGGCTCACCCAGGTGATCCGCACCGGTGGCGAGGCGCTGTCACCGGTGGAGGTGGAGCTCGAGCTGGCCGATCATCCCGGCCTGCTCGACGTCGCGGTGGTCGGGCTCCCCGACCCGCGCTGGGGCGAGACCGTGTGCGCGGCCATCGTCGTGCGCCCCGGGGCCCCGGCCCCGACCCTCGAGGAGCTGCGCGCGCACGCGGCCGGCCGTCTGGCCAAGTTCAAGCTGCCTCGTGCGGTGGTCGTGGTGGATGCGATCCCGCGGACCCCGGCGACCGGTCAGGTGCAGCGGATGCTCCTCGTCGCGCAGGTCACCGGGCGGGGACGCCCAGGATCGTGAGCGCCTCGGCCGGAGTGGCCGGCTCTCGGCCGGCTGCGGCCGCCATGTCGACGATCCGGCGCACGAGGTCGGCGTTGGTGTGACGGGTGCCGTCGGCCTCGACGGGGTTGTCACCGAGGCCGACTCGCACGTGCGCACCCCGGGCGATCGCAAGACGGGACATCTCCCAGTGGCTGGGTCCGTAGGTGTAGGCCATGTATGTGTACGGGATGTCGTCGGGCACGATTCCGAGGTACGCATCGACGGCATCTGCAGACGGCGGTAGTCCCCACAGCGCGTGGTCGGCCAGGTTGAGCTTGAACAGCACGGTGCCCCGCATCCATCCGTTGCGGTACGCAGCGACGGTGATGCGCACGTGGCCAGGTTCGCGCACCACCACGCTGTACTGGATCCCCTTCGCGGCGGTGAGCTCGAGGAAGTAGGCGAGGTGGTCGTGGGAGACGCCGAACACGTGGTCACCGCGGATCGTCCCGGTCACCGGGTCCACAAAGCTGAAGTTGGTCGCGCCCGGGTCGATCGTCGCCGCGCGCAGCCGCACCGTCGGGTCGTCGGCCAGCGTGGCGATGTGCACGAACCGGTCGGCCGCGTTCGGCGCACCGCCGTACGTGGGGTAGACGAGCAGGTCGGGCCGCTCTGCGTTGATCAGCCGGATGACCTCTGCGTAGCACTCGGTACCCGGGGCCAGGAGAGCGCCCGTCACGGGATCGCGAGCGTGGAAGTGGACGATCGCTGCGCCGGCCTCGGCGGCCGCAAGGGCGTCGGCTGCACACTCCTCGGGCGTGATCGGGACGTAGGGGTTTTCGGACTTCGTGGCCTGCTCGTTGATCGCCGCTTCGATGAGGAGCTTGTCGGCGGGCACGAACACGGTGTGACCCTACCGCGCACCTCGCTGCGTGCCCGCAGGCCGTCGGCCTAACCTGCGGCGATGTTCACCATGCGCTTCGACTTGCGGGTCCCGGGCAAGACGGCCACGGAAATCGCGGACCAGTACGCCGCCGCGGTCGAGATGGCGGCTTGGGCCGAAGGCAAGGGGTGCGTGGCCGCGGTGATCTCGGAGCACCACGCCTCGCCCGACGGGTACCTGCCTGCGCCCTTGATCCTGGCCACCGCAATGGCTGCCCGCACCACGAGCCTGCCGATCGCGATCGGGGCCGCCCTGCTGCCCCTGTACGACCCGGTGCGGCTCGCCGAGGAGATGGTCGTCCTCGACCACATCAGCCGGGGTCGGGTCTCGTATGTCTTCGGCATCGGCTACCGGGAGGACGAGTACGCGCTGTTCGGGGTGCCCTACGCCGACCGGGGGCGCATCGCCGACGAGAAGCTCGACACGATCCTGTCGGTGCTCGACGCGGCGGCGGTGGCCACGGACCGCGTCCGGATCACCCCGGCCCCGTACACCTCGCCCCGTCCTGCGGTCTCGTGGGGCGGGGCGTCGAAGGCGGCGGCCCGCCGGGCCGGGACCCGGGGACTCGACCTCCTAGGCTCCGGGACGTGTGACGGGATCGAGGAGGCCTACGCCGAGGCGGCGCGCACAGCGGGCCACGAGCCGGGCCAGTGCATGGTCCCTCAGGTCGGCGTGCCGATGACCGTGTTCGTGAACGACGACCAGGACGCGGCCTGGGGCGAGGTCGGCCCGTACCTGATGAACGATGTGCTGTCGTACGCAGAGTGGAACGACGATTCGAAGTCGGTGGCGAGTCTGTCGTACTCGAAGACGGTCGAGGGCCTTCGGGAGGAGCGCGGCGCACACCGGATCATGACGGTCGACGAGGCGGTCGAGCACACCCGTGCGCATTTCGTGCTCCCGCTGCACCCCCTGTGCGGCGGCGTCCCCCCCGAGATCGCCTGGCCCTATCTCCGCCGCGTGGTCGACGAGGTCATGCCCCAGCTCACCCCCTGACCCTCCCGACCCTCCCGACCCTCCGACGTGCGTATCTGACCGTCGTCGAGGTTTCACGACGGTCAGATCCGCATCATGGTTACGGGGGGTCGGTGGCCTCGATGTGGCCGGACTCGATGGCGGCCAGGAACTCCTCGTAGTCCTGCGCGTTGCGCGTGGCGTACTGCTGCGCGAACGCCACGAGGGCCCGGTCGAGGTTGGTGCCGGCACCGAGGTACGCGTCGATGGCCACGGAGTCCCCGGAGCGCGCGTGCCCCCTCGCCAGGGTCCAGGCGCACAGCGCGGCGTAGTTGCGGAGGCTCTCGATCGGAACGATGCCGAGATCGACGCTCCACTTCCAGTCCCGCAGCTGGCGTACGTAGAAGTGCCGGTTCGACGGGCCGGTAGTCCAGCCGAGGAACATGTCGCTCACGGCCTGGACGAGCCGCTGGCCCTCGACGACCCGACGGCCGTGATGGTCGTACCGGCTCACTGGGAGCGGCCCCTCGTAGACCGAGCCGGTCGCCTCCTTCAGTTGCAGGAACAGCGGATCGTTGCGGTCGTGCCCCTCGAGCAGCATCGCGAGGCAGCGGGTCCCGACGCTGCCGACACCGACGACCTTGAGCCCCACGTCGAGAGGGCGGTAGCGCTCGAGCACCGAGCGCCGATCGTCGGGGAGGGTGTCCTTGTAGGCCTCGAAGGAGGCCCATGCCGCCTCGAGGAGCGCGTCGCGGTCACCCGCGCCGGCGTCGGAGATGGGGAAGTCCCGTAGTGAGAACAGCAGCGGCGGCGCATGGCGGATGCGTAGCTCGCCGTCGACCTCCTCGGTCAGCTTACGGAGGGCCTGCAGGTGATCATGGCTGTACGCGGTGTGCGTAATCCGGTCGATGTTGCGCTGCGCGCGCTTGTCGACGGTGCCGTACTCGCCGCGCCCCAGCGCGTCGAGGGCGAGCTCTCGGTACCACAGCTCGAGGACCGGCAGGCGAGCGAACGTCGCCATCCCGTTGCGGTAGGTGCTGACGGCGAGGCCGATCATCTCGACCACCGCCTCGGGCGGGAAGCCCCGGTCCTGTCCGCAGACCGCGATGCTCGCAACGAGCCGCTTGAGGTCCCACTCGAACGGTCCGGGCAGCGTCTCGTCGAAGTCGTTGGCGTCGAAGACGAGATGACGTTCGGGTGACGCATAGGTCCCGAAGTTGGCCAGGTGCGCGTCACCGCCCATCTGGACGGTGAGCCCCGAGGACGGGGCCGCTGCGAGGTCCTCGGCCATGATCCGGGCCGCCCCCCGGAAGAAGGCGAAGGCCGAGGCCCGCATCCGCCCGTGACGGACCGGCACGAGCCACGGCAGCCGGTCGGCGTTCTGGTCGACGAGCAGCTGGACGGGATCGGGCCGGTCGGCGGCCGGCGACCAGTCGCCGTGCGCGGAGCGGGGCACGGCCGTGCGCGCAGCACGCCCGATGGCAGCTCGCTCCTCGACCGACCGCCGGGCCCGCAGGGGCGCGGCCGTGCCGTCGTGCTCGTGTGCCGGATCGTCGACCGCCACGGGTCCTCCTGGGTCAAGGGATCACGAGGATGCCACACGGCCGC